>DATESY010000024.1:0-2270 GCA_035283865.1 Saccharimonadales bacterium (SeqCode) | reverse complement strand
CTCAGAGGCTGAAGAGCTTTGTAGTGAACGGTTCATGACCTTGGTAAAGCCAATGCCTACAAGTGTCAGCAGCACGACTAGTACAAAGACCACGACTATGGAGGTTATACCTCTTTGACTATGCCTTTTTAGCATTAGCTTCATTATAACCCTCTGGTGACTGATGTGCTAAGTTTAATTACTTTCTTCTGCGCTTTGGTCTGCGGATAAAACGCAGCCGCCGTGCACCCATAGCCGCCGTACCACCTGGCCCCGGCTCATAGAAGTAATCAGGCTGTTCATACTGGTCATAGGTAATCATCATGGCCCGCGATTCAACCTGGCGCAGTGTTTCCAGCGATACTGAAACTAAGATTAGGATACTGGTACCGCCAATGCCCAAAGCAATGTTTGGATCAATCCACCGGGAAGCCACTATCGGCAACACCGCCAGCAGTCCCAGGGCAATGGCCCCGAAAAAGGTCAGACGGGTAATGGTTTTAGATAGGTATTTCTCAGTTTGTTTGCCGGACCTGATACCAGCTAAAAAACCACCTTGTTTTTGCAGATTTTCAGCAATTTCCTTGGAGTTAAAGGTCACACTGGTATAAAAGTAGGTAAAGATAAAGACAAAAAAGAAGTAAGTTGCCGGGTAAACCCATGGTTTCCAGCCACCAGCCCCAAAGGTGGCCGCCGTCGGGTTTTGGAAAAGTTCTGACAATAGCACACCGAACTTCTCCCAACCGTCTTGGGCTATTAGGGCAATACCCTGGCCACGGGTCAGTATCTGCCCTAAAAAGCCTGGGACTGACAAGAAAGCCACGGCAAAGATAATCGGAATAACGCCGGCGGCAATTAACTTGACCGGCAAGGTGGTAGTTACCCCGCCGTAAGTCCGGTTACCCTGCACCCGTTTGGCGTAATTAACAGTTAGCTTACGCGAGGCTTCGTTAAGCTTAACAACTGTCCAGGTCATCAGCACCGTAGCCGCAGCGATAGCCCCAATCAGTATCAGGCCATGTTTAGAAAAGGCGTGGTTAAAGAGCGTCAGTTTATCAGCTGGACTTCCGGTTGGATCAAAGGTCGTACCAATAGCCAGTTGGTAGATAATGCTCGGCAGGGCGCTGACAATACCGACGGTAATCAGCAGTGATATACCATTACCGATAGACCGCTCGGTAATTAGCTCCCCCAGCCACATCAAGACCATTGAACCACCGGTTAGGGCGGTTATCATGAGGAACCACTGCATAGCTGAAGTGTTAGCCGTAATGTCGCCCAGTCCACCAATACTTTGTGCGGCCTGACGAATTAGGTAAATCATACCGATAGACTGGATGATGGCTAACGGGAAGGTTAGCATGCGGGTATATTGGTTGATCTTGCGGCGGCCGAATTCACCCTCTTTGTTGAGCGCTTCAAACTTCGGCACGGCTTTGGTCAGCAGCTGCATAATAATGCTGGCGTTAATGTAGGGGCCCAGGCCTACCAGCATGATCGAGAAGTTAGCCAGGGCGCCACCGGATAGCACATTTAGGAATCCTAGCAATTGGTTGGCACCGGTTTGGGTATATAAGTTCTCCAGCACTTGGCGCAGGGTCTGGGGATCGCTCAAGGGAACAGGAATATGGGCTAAAATACGGAAAACCAGCAGCATGCCAAGGACAGCCAGGATACGCTTGCGCATATCGCCGTGGCCCAATGATTTTAGAATTAAACCCCAGTTCACCTCTTATTGTCCCCTAACTTCTTAAATAGTATAGCAAAGCCAAGAAGCCTAGCTATTGTCGCTGGCTTTAGTGCTTCGGCCCAGGCGTTCAATCTTGTTAAAGCTACCACCGGCTTTTTTAATAGCTGCCTGGGCTGCCTTACTGGCGCCTTGTAGCCTAACGTCTTTTTTAGACGCTAGATCACCACCAAGCACCAGCTTTACCGGCACGTAAGGTCTTCTAATAAGGCCGGCTTCGAATAAGGCTATGGTGTCAATATTAGCCTTTTTAATCTGCTCCAACTGGCCGGTATAGACAACTTCTACTTTTGGTCGCTTACTTTTAAAGCCCCGAGCCTTGGGCAGACGCATATACAGTGGCATCTGGCCACCTTCAAAACCGGGACGGACACCGCCGCTTTTTCTAGAACCTTGGCCTTTGGTGCCCCGGCCGGCAGTCTTACCGCGGCCGGCGGCAATACCGCGACCGGCTCGGTAGGTTTTAGTCTGTCTTGGCATTTGTAGCTCGTTATACTTCATTACTTAGCCCCCACTTTAGCTTTTTTGGGTTTGGCTAGCTTTT
>DATESY010000023.1:0-3723 GCA_035283865.1 Saccharimonadales bacterium (SeqCode) | reverse complement strand
AAACTTCAGAAAGAACTGCAAAGAGAGATCATAACCGTCGAAGCCGGTGAGGGAGCCGTTAGAGTGGAGATTTCCGGTGAGCAGAAGATTAAGAAGATAAGCATTGATCCTGAAGCGGTTAATCTCGAAGATATCGGCCAGCTGGAAAATTGGGTAGAAGAAGCGCTCAAGGAAGCCATTTCTGCCAGTCAAAAATTGGCTGCCGAAAAAATGCAGCCAATGATGGGGGCTCTTTCTAATCTGGGGCTTTAATGAGCCAGGGTGCTATTCCTAAATCACTGGCCAGGCTGATTGAAGCCTTAGCTCAGCTGCCCGGCGTTGGACCACGTAGTGCCGAGCGCTACGCTTATTTTCTATTGCGAGCTGAGCCCAGCAAGTCCAAAGAGCTAGCTGATGCTGTGCGTCAGCTTCATAGCCACGTCACTTATTGCCCTAAAACTTTCGCCTTAATCGAACGCGGTCAAAAACTTAGCCCGCTCTACAGCGACCCCCGGCGTGATAAGCAAATTGTAGCAGTAGTGGCCGATCCTTTCGATATTGTTGCCATTGAAAAGACTCATAGTTTTTTTGGTACCTACCACGTGCTGGGCGGTCTGGTTTCGCCGCTGGAAGGCATTGGTCCGGAAGATCTGAATATTGCCCAGCTGCAAAAGCGAATCGATGATGACAAGGTTAAAGAGCTAATATTAGCCACCAACGCCAGTGTCGAGGGCGAAAGTACGGCACTACTACTGACCCAAGCACTGGAGGGTAAGAAACTTAAAATTACCCGTCTGGCCCGCGGACTACCTGTCGGTGTTGATTTGGAATACGCCGACCAAATAACCCTCACGCGGGCCTTAGAGGGTCGCCAAAAGCTCTAAACTGTTACAATTGAAGGAACAATGCTACAGCCAAAAACAGCTGACCAAATTAAAGCCATTATTGATGATGCCAAGCATATTGTGATTGTCCAGGCCGATAATCCGGATGTTGATAGCCTGGCCAGCTCACTGGCACTGGAGGCTATCTTAGAAGACCTCGGCAAGAAGGTTACACTTTACTGTGGCGTTGACCTGCCATCATATCTGCATTACCTGCCGGGCTGGGGCAGGATTAACCGTGAATTACCGAAGACCTTTGATGCATCAATAATTGTCGATACCAGCAGTGACGCTTTGCTTGAGCAGCTAGATAAGACCGGTGCTAAAGCCTGGTTGGCCGCTAAGCCTTCGATTGTCATAGACCACCACACAACGAACGCCAGCATTAGTTTTGCTAGCGTTATAGCCAATTATCCGGCAGTTGCCACAGCTGAGATAATTTACGAACTGGCTCAGAACTTGGGCTGGAAACTGGATAAGGAGACCAAGCAGCTGCTGGCCATGGGTATCTTAAGCGATAGTCTCGGTCTGATGAGCCAATCTACAACTGCTCGCTCGATTCATATTATCGCTGAGTTAGTTGAAGGTGGCGTGAACCTAGCAGAACTTGAAAGTCTGCGGCGTGAAAGTCTACGGCGTGATCATGATCTGATTCACTACAAGGGCCAGTTGCTACAGCGGGTGGAGTTCCATGCCAATAACCGTATAGCCACTGTGACTATCCCCTGGGAGGAAATTGAGAAATATAGTCCCAGCTATAATCCATCAATGCTGGTGATTGACGACATGCGCCTGGCTAAAGACACTGACGTAGCTATTGCTTTTAAACTCTATAAGGACGGTAAAATTACAGCTAAAATTCGCTGTAACTACGGCTTTGATATAGCCAATAAGTTGGCTGAACATTTTGGCGGCGGCGGCCATCCGCTAGCCAGTGGCTTTAAGGTAACTGATGGCCGCTCATTTGAAAAGATAAAAGCCGAATCTATCAAGATTGCCGTTGAACTTGTTACTATGGCCGAGCAGGAGAAAGCCAGGTGAAGCTATATAATAGTCTTTCAGGCAAACTAGAGGAGTTCAAACCAATCAGGGCTGGTGAGGTCAGTTTATATACCTGTGGACCGACGGTTTATGATTATGCCCACATTGGTAATTTACGCGCCTATGTTTTTATCGATACCCTTCGCCGAGCACTAGAAGCAAATAAATTTAATGTAAAGCATGTCATGAATATCACAGACGTCGGCCATCTAGTCAGCGATGAAGACGAAGGCGAAGACAAGCTAGAGAAAGGCGCTAAGCGAGAGGGTAAAAGCGTTTGGGAGGTAGCTAAGTATTATACCGAGGGTTTTAAAAGCGATGTTAAGCAGTTAAACATTCTAGAGCCAAACGGCTACAAAGGAAATAATGATAATTACGCCAGAGCCACCGATTTTATTGATGAGCAGATAGAAATTGTGAAGCTGCTGCTTGATAAGGGTGTTGCCTATCAAACAGATCAAGCCATCTATTTCAATGTGACGAAACTTACTAGTTATGGCGAGCTGACTGGTCAAAAGCTTTCAGACAAAGAAGTTGCCGCCCGCAGTGAAGTAGTAACGGATAAAAGCAAGAAACATCCACAGGATTTTGCTGTTTGGTTTTTTACGATTGGCCGTTTTGCTGATCATGAAATGCGCTGGCAAAGCCCATGGGGCGAAGGCTTTCCCGGGTGGCATCTTGAATGTTCAGCTATTATTCACGCCACCCTAAGTGATCAAATCGATATACATACCGGTGCCGTTGATCTAATTGGAACTCATCACACTAACGAAATGGCCCAAACTGAAGCTGCCTATGGCAACAAACTAGCTAACTACTGGGTGCATAATGAGCATCTACTAGTAGACAACCAGAGGATGGCCAAGAGCCTAGGAAATTTCTATACCCTTTCAGACGTTATCGAAAAAGGTTATGATCCGCTGGCTCTACGTTTGTTGTTCCTACAGGCACACTATAGGAGTCAAATGAACTTCACTTGGGAAGCCCTGCAAGCTGTCCAAGCCTTTTTACGACGCTTGCAGGCCTGGGCTGATTTAAAACATCAACCAAATCTAGGACACAAAAAAGACGCCGGACGCAACTATGATGATGCGCTCAAGAGTGTGTTACAGTCACTGTCTGATGATCTAAATACTGCCCAAGCTTTGGGCGTGATTTCACGCCTAGCTACACAATCAGAAACAGAAGGCGTAGATATTGCCAAGCTCCAGCCGATCCTCAAAAAGATCGACGATGTGCTGGGCCTTGATTTGGCCAACCGTGAAGATATTAGTAGTCAAGCCAAGGAAATTATTGAACGAAGGGAGCAGGCCCGTAAAAATAAAAACTGGTCCGCAGCCGACGCTCTACGCACTGAGCTGGTTAAACAAGGGATTGAAATCAACGATACGCCCCACGGTCCGGTTTGGGCAAAAAGCTAAGCGCCTTTAGTACTAATTCCTCTGTGGGCGAACTGATCTTCTAAGATAATCTTGACCGTTGTGGCGGCCGGAATGGCGATTATGGCTCCCAATATACCGGCAAAGCCGATACCTATAAGAGCTGCAATAAAAACCATTAATGGCGATAACTCCGTTAGGCGGGCTTGGATATATGGCTGGAAGGTATGGTTCTCGATAAAGAAGTAAATTACAAAGTAGATGGCCATAACTAAGCCAAGTGAAGCGGAGCTAAGCAAGCTGACTAGGACCACCAAGACTGCTGCGATGGGATTACCAAATAGCGGGATTATACCAAAGACGGCGACAATGCCAGCCAGCGCCACAGCATTTATATTTACATCCATCACCTGGCTGGCAATCTCCAGCGCCACAAAGGC
>DATESY010000022.1:0-10399 GCA_035283865.1 Saccharimonadales bacterium (SeqCode) | reverse complement strand
AACTGCTGCAAAATAAACAGAGGCGAGAGCATTTAGCGCATAATATTAGCAGGCTAGCCCAGCCTGATGCCGCCAGCCACTTAGCAGAGCTTTTACTTGGCGCGGCTCGTCCAAAGAAAAGTTAAACATGCGCTTTTTTTCGAACAAAAAATTTACTAGGAACCGAACCTCTAACAGGGGCGCAGACCGTCCCCGGCCAAGCTATTACCGGGCGCCGGTAGCTAAAACCCCTTCACGGAGCCCATTTAAGAGGAAAACACCTCAGAAACAACCCCGCAGAGGGGTCTTGGCTACTCTTCGAAATGGGCTGATCATTATTTTACTGCTGGCCGGCCTTATTTATAGCCAGATCGTTAAAACTGAACCCAAACTAGAGGTTAATGACACCTCTTATCATTCGACTGAGGAATATACCGGCGCTGCCAAAGCCGATTTAACAGCCCTGCGTAACAAAACTAAGCTAACTCTCGATAAGCGCGGTATAGCCGACTCGCTCAGGCGGAAATTTCCGGAAATTGCTAATGTTAGGATTGATTTATCGCTTTTCTCGCAAAAACCAACCATTAAGCTAAATATCGCCGCGCCGACTTTTAACTTAAGCAGTGGTGGCAGTTTGTACGTTGTCGGGGCTAACGGTGTAGTGGCGGCCACTAGCGCTTCTTTGCCCGGTGCCGCCAAGTTGCCCAGTCTGATTGACCAATCCGGTTTTACAGCTGCCCCTGGTAAGCAAGTGCTGGGCAGCCAGGCTGTTAGTTTCATTAACTCCTTACTAGCCCAGTGTAAGCAGGCCGGGGTGAAGGTCCAATCACTGACTCTACCGGCCTCACCATCTGAGCTGGATCTACGGACTGAAGGCATTGCCTACTTTGTCAAGTTTGATCTTAATGGTGATGTGCTTATCCAGGCAGGGCAGTACCTGGCGGCTAAACATAAGTTTGATAGCGAGGGCAGCCCGCCCAGCCAGTACCTAGATGTCCGGGTGGCCGGTAAAATATATTACAAGTAAAACAACTAATATACCCTGCTTTAGTTCGTATTTTGTTCAGTGAGTATAAATTAATAAATACCTAAAAAACATACGGGGCAGTGAGATTAACCAAAAGTCAAATTTTGTATTCAAAAGCGGAAAAGCAGGGAAAAATATATAAAGATACGAAAGAGCCAAAAGTCAAATATATAATGGAGCCTGTGGATAACTTTTAGACTTTTCACAGAATTTTACGACGTAGTTAGGATATAGCAGCAGCGCAAATAATTAGAGATACATAGAGGCAGTGCAAAGCAATAAAATGCCCATTATTAGATAACTGAACAAAAGCTCCCCTGTTAGGGGGGTAATACAGTCATCTCTTATAGAAATATATACTGTCGCCAAATATACAATGTGCGACATGTGGTCTAGGTCTCGGAAACTATATTCCCTCCAGCTCTAATCACTCTACTTTTTCGAATTTTTAATTTTCAATTATTTAACTAACTATTATTTAACCTGCTCACTACTGCCTTATGCTTCTAAGGCCTATTCATTGTCTACGACCAAGCGTGTTCGTAAAATGTTCTTATATGATTTTATTAATTTAATTGCTGTTCGGCTAGGTTAGCGTAGCCGAATGACTTGCTCGTCGCCGGAAGCCTCAGCTCGTGGTTTAGTGCCAGATGCTTGGGCTGGTGGCTGCGCCTGCCCAGCCGAAGCTTTACGGCGCCTGGAGCGCTTACGCCTAGTGGGCTGAGTAGTTTCTGGGCTGGCTGGCTTATCTGGGTGCGTAAGGCCGGTGGCTAGCTTGACTATTTGCTCACGGGGTGTTGGTTTGGTCTGAGGATTAGACTTTGGTGCGGCATCTACCCTAACTATGTCCGGCAGACCCGCGGTCTCGCGAACCCTGGCTTCAACTTCAATTTTATTACGGCTGTAACGCTGGCGCGTTAGCTCAATAATCTGAGCGGAATTATCGTCCGGTGGCTGCGGTAAGTTCAGGGTCTTGGCCGAAAAGGCTGGAGCCTTCTCGCCATCAATCATCATGCTAATTACAAAAAAACGTGAATGCTGTTGAATAAGGTTAGCCGCTTCAAACTCCGGCTCAAAATATTTTTGCAGGAACGGCGCGTCATCGGGGCTGACCCTAAAGCTCATGACGGTACCGACGTTGCCAAAAACAGCGCCACGGACTTCCTCGCCCATTTGCGAAATGTATTGGTTGGCGACGGTTAGATTAAGGCCGTATTTACGGGCCTCGGATAGGATAGTGGCGAATGACTCGGTGGCAAAGTTCTGAAACTCATCGACGTAAAGATAAAATGGTGTGCGCTTAGCTTCGGGCATATCTGCCCTGCCCATGGCGGCTAGCTGGATCTTGGTAACCATCAAAGACCCTAAGATACCAGCATTGTCCTCACCCATTAAGCCACGGCTTAAGTTAACGATTAAGATCTTACCCTCGTCCATTATTTGGCGGATGTCAAAGGTGCTTTTAGGTTGGCCGACAATGTTTCTAATCATGGGGTTGGCCACGAAGGCTCCGACCTTATTAAGTACCGGCGCTACGGCTTCAGAAGCGAATTTGTCGTTCCAGCTAGCAAACTCCTTAGTCCAAAAGTTCTTAACCACCGGGTCGTCAACGTACTTGATGACATCAGCCCGGAAATGGCGGTCAGTCAGCATCCGGGTGATATCCAGCATGGTCGAGTTGGGGAAATCCAACAGCGCGAGCAGTGTGTAGCGCAGTATATATTCCAAGCGTGGACCCCAGCTTTCGGCAAACAGTTTTTTCAGCACGCCGACTACCTGTGAGCTAATGTGGCCTTTAAGCGACGGGTCACTGATTTCCAGTGGGTTAAAGCCAATCGGATAGTCAGTATCGGCTGGGTTAAAGTAAACAACATCATCAATTCTGTTAGCGGGTATAAATTTCAGGACGTGTTGGGCATAATCGCCGTGAGGGTCAATGACGGCAAAACCCTTGTTGTAGTAAATATCAGAAATAGTTAGCAGTTCTAGGGCGCCGGACTTACCAGTGCCGGTCTGGCCCAGGATATATATATGGCGGTCGCGGTCACCGCGACGGATACCAAAGACAGTGTTATCGCCCCGGAAGTTGGTGACACCGAACAAGCTGATTCCTTCCTCGTACCCGAGCTCAGCGATTGGGATATTGGCTGGCGGCTCAGCCGTTTTAGTGGTGGCCCAGACGATGCTGGGTGTCTCAACCGTAGTGTGTGGCAAGTGGAACAAGCTGGCTAGTTCTTCGATGTTTAAGATAAAGCCGTGATCGATGAAAAAACGGGTCTGGTACTCCAGCTGTTTGTCTTGTTTAAAACTGGTGCTTTTGATCTTAAAGCCATTTAGGTTAGTAGTATTGAACTGCTTGAAAGCTCCGACTAGCGCCTGCATGCGCAGCCGGGCGGTTCTGGAATCATTGCCAGCATACATCAGACGGATTTTAACCTGGTAGCCCAGTTTCTGAGTTTTGGTTTCAATGGCCGTTATCCTGGCCTTATCCCGCTCCGATAATTCCAAAGCGGCAGTTCCACCTTCTTTGCCGCCACCTTCTGGCGGACGAATTAAGGCTGCAAAGGCTTGCCCGGCATAATTAAGCGTGGCGGTACCACCAGCCCCAATTACTCCCCTGCCCCCTCGGATACGGGCCACCATTTTAGCGCCGCGGCGGTGCCAATCGTCGGCAATCGGCCGGGCCATAATCTGGATCCACATCTCCTCACTCTCTTTGTCTAGCTTGGCCAGGGTGGCTGTGATAGATGCCAGGGGGTCGACCTCAAAGCTAGGGAAAGTTTTAATCGGCATGGTTTCGTTTTCGCTTAGGGTTAGCTCAGCAGTATGGATAACCTCCTGTGCTAATTGGCGTTCTGAATAGTCTTCCTCAACTTCGGTAATTTGAACAGTCGGATACTGGGCATAAATCTGGCCTTCGACAAAGGCTTGCAGGTGCTTGGGCGTCCAGATGTAAAAGCGGATGCGCTGGCCTTTGGCGGCGATCTCCAGGCTGATATGCTCCTGCAGTGTGCCTGACAGTCGCAGCTCACGCTTGGAGCGTAAAATACCGTGCAGGGCGGCCAGCATCTGCTCAGCGGCCAGTTCTTTCTTATCGTTTTCGCGCGGGATCTCGAGCATCAAAAGACAATGCTCGTGGTGCATTCGCACTTTTCTACTTTTACGGCGCAGTATCATAGTTTCTTGGCTCAATTATACGCTTAAGCTACCACCAGCGGTAGATGGCACACTGGTATTCTCTTGTGCTTATTCGGCCAGGGCGTAAGTAGCTTTGGCTACTCGCTTGAACTGCGGTTTGCCCTGCAGGTTTAGCAGAATGGTGGTTTCTTTAACGTGGCGGCTTTTTAGCACCCGCCTAACGATCTCGTCACGGTGCAGCGGGCCGCTTTCTTTTTTAAGGACTTCAGCGATGACATCAGCTACAGTTCCCTTCTTATAGCCCCATTCTTTTAGGGCATAGATGCCACGGCCGATTAACACAAAGCGCTTGTCTTTGATCAATTCGTTATGGATAGCCTGAGTGGTAACGTCTTTGCGCTTAAAGTCACTTGCAGCAATAGCCTGGGCGATTTCACTAAAATGCATCGGCTTTTTATGGTCATGCAAAACAACGTAAATCTTGTCACGGATATTCTTGGGATTAACCATCGGCCATTTAGTCAAGCCCCAGCGGCCATGCAGCGATGCCACATTCTTGGAAATGCTGGCCAGTGCCTGGACATGCTTGGTGTCAGGATTACCGACCTCACGAGCAATTGACTCAATGTTGGTCGGCTGACCAATTTTATTAATGGCCTCAATTACTTTGCCGACGTGGTCACGGATGGCTTTCTCACTGTGCTTAGTGGCCAGGCCGATAGAGTGGAAGAAATGGTCGTTGTCGTCAATGACGGCAATTTTCGGCGCCAGATGGGCTAAAAAGGCTACCCGGGACTGATCGATCTTAGTATTCTCCGGGGCTAGACGCTTAGTAATTTCAGCCGTTCGGGCAACATGGCCTAGTTCGGCCAGGTGTTCACCCAGGACAGCTTGGACTTCTTTGATACGCGGCAGGTCTTCGCCGGCAGCCTGCAGCTTGGTGATAACAGCCTTTTCCAGCTGACGGACGCGTTCACGGGTAATGCCTAACAGCTCACCAATCTGTTCCAAGGTCTCCCGGCGGTCAAACAAGCCAAAACGGCGGGCGATGATTTCCCGCTCGCGTTCACGTTCTATAGTACCCAGGACTTCCTGGACAATAGACTCGATATTTATGCTGGTAGTTACAGTGTTATCTGCCATAATTTCTTCCCTGTTAAACGCTATTATTGCGCTACCGGTTAATATAATTATATAACCTTAGTTTTTAATAGTCAAGTATATATTACTCTAGATTTATTGTATCACCAATTGGCGTACTTAGCACAATCCGTTTATGTTTATTTGCCATAATATTTATTTGGAAAGAAGTGAAATATGTGGAAAACTCTGTCCTATGCCCTGGCCTGTTTATTTCTGCCGGCGGCGAAAACTGGTTTTGGCCGGTGCCTCATCCAACAGCTTCTGGGCCTCAGCCTCAGTTAACTTTTCAGGATCCTTATCTTTAGGGATTTTAGCGTTCTTTTTGCCGTCGGTGATGTAGGGGCCATAGGGCCCACGTAGGATTTTAAGTTTGCCAAAATCGGCGACTGTTTTCTTGGCAGCCGCCTTAGCGTGCTCTTTTATAAGCTCCCGGGCCCGGGCTTCACCAATACGCAGCGGTTTATCTTCCTTTAAACTGATAAAACTCTTACCGACCTTTATATAAGGTCCGTAAGGACCAATGTTAGCCGTTATTTCTTCCCCGTCCTCCGTCTTACCCACCACCCGCGGTAGATCAAACATCGGTAAAGCCTGCTCCAAAGTCACCGTCTCAATAGTTGCGCCTTCAGGTAGCGGCGCAAAACGCGGTTTGGGGGCTTCTTTATCCCCTTTGGCTGGGCTGGCACCGATCTGCAGCACCGGACCGTAGCGGCCAAAGCGGGCGGCTACCGGTTCACCGCTTTTAGGCTCTTTACCTAGCTGCCGCAGCTTCATGGCTTCAGCTCGGCTGGCGCCTTCAGATTTTTTAATCAGGGGGTGGAAATGCTCGTAAAAACGCTTCAGGACTTCTTGCCATTTAATTTTGCCTTCAGCGATGTCATCGAATTCTTCTTCAGCTTTGGCCGTAAAGTCGTAATCAACAATGCTGGAAAAGTACTTGAGCAAGAAATCATTGACAATTTCGGCCAGTTCGGTCGGTACCAGTTTAGCCCGGTCGGCCCCGACGACCACCTCTTGGGTTGTTGGTTTAACTTTACCTGCCTCTAAGATGAATTCTTTGAGCTGGCGGGCTTCACCTTCCAGATCCTTCTTTTCTATATAGCCGCGGTCCTGGATAGTGCCGATGGTTGGGGCGTAGGTGCTGGGGCGGCCAATGCCCAGCTCCTCTAGTTTTTTAACCAGGCTAGCCTCAGAGTAGCGGGCTGGCGGGCGGCTAAAGATCTGCAGGGCACTGGCAGATTTAAGTTTCAGCGCCTGGCCTTCAACCAAGTCCGGCAGAATCCGGTCGTCCTTGCCACCACCGTAAACCTTCAAGAAACCGTCAAATTCCAGGATTTCACCGCTGGCCATAAATTTTTGGCTATGGTCAGAAATGGCAATTTCAACCTCGGTTTTTTCAACCAGGGCAGCGGCCATCTGGCTGGCCAGCGTCCGGCGCCAGATTAACTCATAAAGCTTCTTTTGGGCGGAGTCGGCACCGGCGCTCAGAGCTTTTATATTAGTCGGCCGGATGGCCTCATGGGCTTCCTGGGCGCTGCGGCTGGTGGTCTTATACTGGCGCACCTGCCCATACTTGTCACCGTAATTATCAGTTATATATTTCTTGGCAGCGTCGATAGCTATACCAGCTAAGTTGACACTGTCGGTACGCATATAGGTAATGTGGCCATTCTCATAAAGCCTTTGGGCTAGCACCATGGTCCTACGGACACTGTAGCCCAGGCGTCTGGAGGCTTCCTGCTGCAAGGTGCTGGTGGTAAAGGGGGCATTAGGACTTCTGGTGCCGGGTTTTTTGGCGATAGCGGTAACTCTGAAAGAGGAAGACTTTATCGAGTTAAGAAAATCTTCGGCGGCTTTGTCGCTGGCGACCTTTTCGCTTAATTCAGCCGGTACGGCCTGGCCACGAGCGTCAAAGACGGCTGTGACTTTATAAGCACTTTCTGCCTTGAAGGCTTTAATCTCACGTTCACGCTCGACAATCAGGCGGACGGCTACACTTTGGACCCGCCCGGCCGACAAGCCGGTGCGGACCTTTTTCCAAAGCACCGGCGACAGCTCATAGCCCACCAGCCTGTCCAGTACTCGCCTGGCATGCTGAGCATCGACTAACTTGGGATCAATGTTACGTGGTTTGGCAACAGCCTTAGCAATCGCTGTCTTGGTAATTTCATGAAAGACAATGCGGTTGGTCTTGGCTGGCTCCAGCCCCAGCAGTACACAAACATGCCAGGCAATGGCCTCGCCTTCACGGTCTTCATCGCTGGCCAGCCAGACAGTTACACCCTTGGCAGCCGCTTTTAACTCGCGAGCCGCTTTTTCTTTATCTGGCGGTACTTCGTAAGTCGGCTTAAAATTGTTTTTAATATCGACGCCAATGTCTTTTTTGGGCAGGTCGCGGATATGGCCAAAGCTGCTCATAACTTTAAAATCCTGGCCTAAATATTTAGCAATGGTACGAGCTTTAGCCGGACTCTCCACAATGACTAGGTTTTTTGGCATATGTCTCCTAGTCTATAAAGTACGCTTGCTGTGTCAAGTTAATAATGCTTACACTAAACGATTATTTCAAGCTCCAGCTGCCACTCTCAGCTCTGATATAACCATTGATCTCCAGCGTTCGCAAAGCAGCACCTAACTGCGAGCCATTAAGCCGGGCAGCGGCTGCCAACTGCTGCTGGTCACCTATGCCGGACCTGATAAGATCAAAGATCTTTTGTTCGTTAGGACCACTGCGGAAGGCCCGGCTGCCCTTGGGCTTATTAGTGCCAATGCCTAGCTCAGCAAGGACATCATCTACAGACGTTACTGGCAAAGCGCCATTTTTAATTAAACTATTGCAACCCTCACTGCCCAGACTGTTAATATTGCCCGGCACGGCCATAACACTCCGGCCCTGCTCCAGGGCAAAACTGGCGGTGTGCATAGTACCGCTGCCCTTAGCCGCTTCGGTAATTAACAGCCCATCTGCCAGGCCGCTAATTAGGCGGTTACGGGCAATGAAGTTAGAGCGGTATATTTGGGCGCCGGGTGGATATTCAGAAATCAGACAGCCACCGCGCTCAACTATCTGCTTAGCCAGAGCCAGGTGTGAAGCCGGATAGATTTGATCTAGGCCGCTAGGTAAGACAGCGATAGTTAGGCCGCCGGCTCTTAGACAAGCCGTGTGGGCTATAGAGTCGACGCCAAGGGCCAGGCCGCTGACAATCACTAAGCCGGCTTTAGCCAGAGCGCTTACCAGGCGCTCGGTTACCTGGGCGCCGTAACTGGAGGCTTGGCGACTGCCGACAACCGCCACCCGGGGCTTGTCTAAGAAGCTTCTGGGGTGGGCGCCCAGCCAAAACAGCTGCCTGGGTGGCGAAGGGATATGGCGCAGGAGCTGCGGGAAGTCTGGGTCATCGTGCTTAAGGCTATTGACTCTCATATAAATATGTATTCTAGTATTGACATAAAGGCACTTTTTTGCTAAAATTGCAACTCGTAATCCTCTTATGTAGGATTACGCACCTTATACCCCCAATGATAAGTGTTATTTAACACTTGTTATGAACTGTTTAAGATTAAGCTATTCAAGTTGATACCCTCCACTTATAGCTTGTCCCTCACCACTTTTGGTTTGTATAAGCCAGTTTAGTAGCCAAAAAAGCTAAAAGCAATTGCTCATGGTTATTATAAAACCCAGCAGTGGTGAGGGAATCTTAAACAATTTATTCCCTTTAACTCTACCCCACTCTGCCTTCGGGCAGTTGTGGGATGACCGCACGTTCAATGTGGGTCGGCGAGTCTTAACGACGCTCCCCGGATTTATCCGGGGACGGCACGAATATCTTAGCTTAGGCGGATACTTTCGATGCTTCGCTCATGGTGGGGTTGAAGGGTGTAATAGGCCTCCAGCGGTGCCCACCCCCTCTGGAGGTCTTTTAGGAGCATTAGGATTATAATGAAGGACAATTGAGCCATGAGATTCAGACAAGAACTAGTTGGCCAGAACTGGATTGATAGCCAAAGCAAGCGGCGTATGGATTTGATTTATAGCGGTACTCTATTGCCCGCTATTGCTCTAATTGGTGGCGCCGCTTTGCTTCTTTCTCGCGTGGTTGACGGTGAGGGTTCGATATTTCATCAAGACAGAATTGGGAAAGATGGCTCCCTGTTTACTATTCGGAAAATACGGACCCTAGAAGCGGATGGTCTGCATCCAGCTTGGGGTGGGCCACATGACTCTCGGGCTACGCCACTCGGAGAAAAACTTCGACCATACGGAATAGACGAGATACCTCAGTTTTTGAATGTTTTTAAAGGCGAGATGAGTTTAGTCGGGCCAAGAGCATCAAGTTCTGTTGTTCTGGAGGCTATGCAACAGACCTTACGCCGTACAGGTTTTGATGAGTGGCAGAATATGTATTTTTCATCTCGGCCAGGACTGATTTCATCTTTTGGTTTGGCAGCACGTTTGGTAGATTTTTCTGAGGAACAGGCATTAGTAAAAAGAGCTGAACTAGATCTAGAGGATTTTAGGCAGGCCAGTCGCGAGTATGACAGAAAATTGTTGTTTAGTTACTGGGGGGTAATGTCCAAGGTTATATCTAAAAGCCTACGGTCCCAGCCGTATGCTTCCAGTGTCGTTGGTGAAAGAGTTACTGAAGATGAATTCGGCAATTAGGGTATTTGTTTCTCGTAGAATTTGAGATTTGCAGAGAAGTAACTGATAATGATGGTTATGAATTTCTTGGACCGGCTTACGCTCTTATCTTACGTTGCCTTAAATATAGACATTCTTTTTCAAATCAGACGGATATATCAAACTAAATCTTCAAAGGACCTCTCGCTAATTGGGATGACTATTCGCTACTTAGCTATCATAATCATACTCATTAAGTTTATTCAATTAAGCGATGTAGCACTTATTGCCGGCCAAGCACTCATCGCAGTTACTTTCACTGTTTATTTTATATTTGCGCTCACCTATTTTTATTACAGAAAACAAAAGATTTAATCAAAGAACGCTTCGTGTGTCGTGCGGTAACTTACCGCCAAAAACATATTCCGTAATTAAAGCATTGGCTTCCTGCAGGATTTTAGGTAAAACTCCCTGCTCTTCCTTGCTAAACTTAC
>DATESY010000021.1:0-2753 GCA_035283865.1 Saccharimonadales bacterium (SeqCode) | reverse complement strand
GTTTTTTTCATCTATTACTTGCTGGGCTTCCCCCAGGCTCCATCAACCACTTCGGCCTTTGGCACGGCCATCCATGCCACACTGAGCTGGGTGGGCAACCAACTATCGCGCAGCGGCAAAATCCCGACCCAAAAGCAGGTTTTAGACTATTTTGAGCTGAGGATGCAAGGCGGCTGGCTGCGTGAAGACGAACGCCAAAGATTAATTACGCGGGGTAAAGACGCTCTGGTGGTCTGGCTGGATCAGGTAGGCACCGGTCTGGCAGCCGACAACAAATACGAGTTTAGTTTCGCCAGCGAAGGTGTAATGCTTGGCGGGGCCAGGCTGTCTGGCCGGTTAGACCGTATCATTTTTGACCACCGAAACCGGCGGCTGAGCGTCGTAGACATTAAGACAGGCAAAGCCCTGCGCCGCTTCGATAGCTCAACCAAAGCCCATAAGTTTAAACAGCAGCTAATGTTTTACAAGCTGCTGGTCGAAGGTAGTTCTAGTTTCAGCGGCTACACAGTAGATAAAGGCTATATTGAATTTGCCGAACCCGACGGCGGCGAGATAGTCAGATTAGAATATACCTATTCCGATAAGGAACTGGCTGAATTTAAGAAATTAATAAGCGCCGTCTGGCAAAGCGCCCAGAGCCTGAAGCTGCCCGATATAAGCCAATACCCGAAGTCTCTGAAGGGTATTCGGCAGTTCGAACAAGACCTAACGAAGTAAAACTACTTTTTGCCTTTAACCGGGGCGAAGAACCAGGTGTACAGGCCTACGCCAATAATGCCACCGACCAATGGACCTAAGATGTAAACGGCGTTGAAGTTACGTAGGGCCAGGGCTGATGCCGGGTTCAGGTAAGCCGCGGAAGCTGTAGCTGCCACCATGATACCGGCGAAGAATGAAGCGCCGTAGGTTAGGGCGGTCGTCAGGGTATCCAGCCGGCGGGTCAGGGCGGCTGTTAAGCCCACAGCCAGGATGGCTGTGCCGACGACCTCTGCCAGCCAGGCAGTGGTACTCCAGCTACTGCTTTTTACCGGTAAGGCTTGATTGCTAAAGTACTGAAACAGCTGCCAGGCAGCTACGCCACCAAGTAGCTGAGCGGCAATGTAGCTGATGCCACGAATGGTAGCCATTTTGCGCGCCGCCCACATACCGACCGTAATAGCCGGGTTAAAGTGCCCACCGGAAACTGAACCGAACAGCACATAGACCAAGGCTAGGGTGACCGCTACGGAAGTAGCGATAAAGTACGGCACGCCAGTGGTTTGCGATAGCACTAAAGCTACCATCACCAGCACGCCGGTACCGAGAAATTCGGCTGCCAGTGGTGCCGTTCTGGCTTTATTAAAGTTAATAACCATTTTTTTTGTAAAACCTCCTGTTAGTAATGAGGTTAACTATATTACTGTTTAGTGAAATAGTAAATCTAAAACAGGGGTCTGGTATAATATACAAGATGAGTTCAACAGATGCTGCTGTTAAGGTTTATTCCACCACCTGGTGCGCTTATTGCCGTATGGTCAGGGAGTACCTGGATAAGCTTGGCGTGGCCTTTAAAGACATTGATATTGAGCAGGATCCGGCAGCCGGCCAATACATAATGTCTAAAACCAATTCAGCCGGTGTACCGCAGATTGAGATTGGCGAACAGGTAATCCTGGGCTTTGATAGGCCCAGAATTGACGCCGCCCTAAAACAAAACCAGCTGATTAATTAGTACGCTACAGGTAGTGTGCCATAGCTAGCGTGCTTATGGTTATCTAGCACGCTACATCTAGCGTTTTTAGCAGTTTTATTTTATTATATGGGTGTGGGAACCTCCGCTAATTTTAAACCTGAAAATACTCCATCTCCGCCTGAGGGTCAGCCGAGGCCGCTCGGGAAAGAGCTGACGGAGCCCTTTGAGTATTGGTCAGTCCTACACGGAAGGGTACAGCCAATTAACATGGAGTTGTTATCTGAGGCACGCCGACGAATTGGTGAAATTGAAAACCTTTATTCCGGCAGTGACTCCAGGATCCGTCGGACAATCGAAATGACTCTTTACGTAATGGAGCTGACCCGATCCTTGCCAAGCCGTGAGTCACTTCAGCAGCAGTGGGTTCCTTTTGCTCCATTGGCCGAGACGTTGAGTTCGATTCCCAGCACAGATGAAAATTTAAGATCGCCTGATAAGACTAAAGTAATAAAACTACCGCAATTAAGCCGGATAATAAACGAGGGTTTATCCGAGCAGCTTGAAAGATTAGAGGTTCATACCTATCTACGTGAGCGCGTGACAAAAAGTGTGGCCTATGCAGCACTGCTGCAGAAAAGATACAGCTATGGCGACAATGAAGAGATTAAGCGCCTGACCGCTATGTTCTCTAATAAGTCCACAGTAGATCCAAGCGAAGCAGCTGCGGGTAGGCACACTAAGAAGCTCTCAGTCCCAGTCATGGTACAGCTAAGGGCTATGGAGGGTAAAAATTTACTTGGCGCCAGAGCATCTGCAAAAATAGAGCAGGTCATACGGATCTTGATTGCCCAACAAGAAGGACTCGAGCTACCACCACTAACGCCAAAAGAGAGCCGTGTAGAATAACTTCATGGCCTTTGAAGATTACAAAACCAAAGAATCAGTTGTCGTTGTCTACACTGGCGAAGGCAAGGGCAAAACCAGTGCCTCCGTCGGTTTAATGGCCCGGGCCCTGGGCAATGGCTGGAAGGTGGCCTTTATCCAATTCATTAAACACTGGAATGTCGGGGAACATGACTTT
>DATESY010000020.1:0-17086 GCA_035283865.1 Saccharimonadales bacterium (SeqCode) | reverse complement strand
TCCTTGGAGCTAGGTAGTTCAGAAAAGTTTAACGAGCAAACACCTTACAACCCGCGCAGTCCCTATTCTGCATCCAAAGCTGCTAGCGATCACTTGGTTCGGGCTTATGGCGAAACTTATGGCTTGCCCTACACTATTACTAATTGTTCGAATAATTACGGTCCGTACGACTCTTCTGGCCGGGTGATCCCGGTTTTTATAGCCAACGCTCTAGAAGATAAACTGCTGCCAATTTATGGCCAGGGCCAAGCGGTTAGGGATTATTTATTTGTTGAAGATCACTGCAGCGCCATTGACCTTGCGATGCACAAAGGCAAGATCGGTGAGACATACTGCGTGGGGGGTGGCGCACAGCGTAACGGTGTACAGGTCGCCGAAACAATTTTGCATGTTTTGGGTAAACCAAAAGAATTGGTTGAGTTCGTTAAAGACCGCCCCGGCCATGATATGCGCTACGACATTGATAACAGCTACATCCAGCAGAAGCTGGGCTGGCAGCCAAGTGTTTCGTTTGAAGAAGGTATCATCAAAACAATTGATTGGTACAAAAATAATCAAGGCTGGTCGAAGGCTTTCGCCCAGCGGATGGACTTGATGCGTGACAAAGGCCTTTACGACACAAAGAAGAAACAATAATGGCAGCCCCAACAACTGAATTTACAGCCAACGAAACTGAAATACCGGGCCTAATTATCTTTGATGTTACTAATATCGAGGACGAGCGAGGTTATTTCCAGGAAAAATACCAAAAAGCCAAACTGGTTGCGGCCGGGATGCCCGAAGATTTCCAATTAGTACAAACAAACATTTCATACAATAAGAATAAGGGTGTTGCCCGCGGATTACATGCCGAACCATGGTACAAATATATTTCAGTGGCCAATGGGCGAGTTTTTGTGGTTTATATTGATCTAAGAAAAGGCCCAAATTTTGGCAAGGTTGTAACTGCTGAGATTGATAAAAATAAAGCTGTGTTTGTACCGATAGGAGTAGCTAACTCTTTTCAGACCCTGACTGACGACACCTATTATATTTACAGTGTCAGCGCTCACTGGAGCCAGAAACTATATGATAAGTACATATCACTAAATATGGCGGATCCAGCTCTTGCAATTTCTTGGCCAATACCGATGGATCAGACTATTGTTTCGGAGCGCGATCGTAGCCATCCAATGCTAAAAGACGTAAAGCCTATGGAAATTTAATGGACTCATCAAAATTCTTGATTTTAGGAGCTAACGGGCAACTCGGTAGAGTCTTATCTGAGCTCTATCCAGATGCGCTTAAGACGGATGTTCAAGAACTTGATATAACTGACCCTGCCTCAGTGGCTAACTACGATTGGAGCAAGGTTGAAGCTATCCTTAACGCAGCGGCCTATACTAATGTTGATGGCGCCCAGACTAAGGAAGGCCAAGCAGCCGCCTGGGCAGTCAATGACAAAGCCGTTGACAACCTCGCCGGTATAGCTAAAGAGAAAGATTTAATCCTCATCCATATCTCCACCGATTACGTTTTTGACGGCCAGCGAAAAATTCATACTGAAGACGAGCCAGTTAAGCCACTTGGGGTTTACGGCGAGACAAAAGCCGCTGGTGATAAAAAAGCTGCCCAAGTTCCTAAACACTATATTCTACGCACTTCTTGGGTCATCGGCGACGGAAAAAACTTTGCCAGGGCAATTCTGGCAGCCGCCCAACAAAGAGATGAGTTAAACGTCGTTGCCGACCAGTTTGGCAGACCCACTTTTACAACCGAGCTGGCTAGAATAATTGACTATTTACTGAAAGTTAAAGCGCCCTTTGGAACCTATAACGCCAGTAATAGCGGAGACACTGTTAGCTGGGCAGATTTTGCACGGACAATTCTAAAAGAAGCCGGCTCTAAAACAAGAGTAAACGACACTACAGCCGCCCAGTATTTTGCTGGTAAAGTATCGGCTCAAAGACCTACCTACAGTACTTTCGATTTAACTAAATTACAGTCAGTTGGTTTTAAACCGCGCGATTGGCACGAAGATCTGAGAGAATATATTAAGAAGGAGTTAAGCAAATGAAAGGTATTATTTTAGCTGGCGGATCCGCCACTCGTCTTTATCCCATAACCTTAGCTAATTCTAAACAGTTGCTGCCAGTTTACGATAAGCCGATGATCTACTATCCGCTAAGTACATTGCTAAGCGCCGGTATCCGCGACATTTTAGTTATCTCTACGCCAAATGACCTACCGCGCTTTGAAAGCCTGCTGGGCGATGGCAGCCAACTAGGCTGTAAATTTAGCTATAAAGAACAAGACCAACCGAGAGGTTTAGCTGATGCATTCATAGTCGGTAAAGAGTTTATAGGCAAAGATAAGGTTGCCATGGTGCTGGGAGATAATATTTTCTATGGCAGCAGCCTTGAAGCTAACCTTAAAAGTTATACTGACCCAAATGGGGGCATTGTTTTTGGCTACCGGGTTGCCGACCCAGAGCGCTACGGCGTAGTTGATTTTGATAAAGACGGCAAGGTAATTTCTATTGAGGAAAAGCCGGCCCGGCCAAAATCTCATTATGCAGTCACCGGTTTATATTTTTACGATAACAACGTCATAGCAATAGCCAAGGGCCTGCAGCCTAGTGCCCGTGGCGAAATAGAAATTACCGACATAAACAATACATATCTTAAGCAAGGCAAACTTAAGGTTAGCTTGCTAGACCGCGGCACAGCCTGGTTAGACACGGGCACTTTTGCCAGCCTTAATCAAGCTGCTCAGTTTGTCCAAGCTATTGAAGAACGTCAGGGGCTCAAAATTGGTTGTATCGAAGAGGCCGCGTGGAGACAAGAATTCATTGATGACGCGCAGCTGCGCAAACTAGCCGAACCTCTGACTAAATCCGGCTACGGCCAATACCTGTTAAGCTTGCTAGAGAAGTAAAAATTTGACAAACCTATAACACTTATGCTATAGTTAAAGATTACATGGGTTTGCTAAAAATAAAGAAAGTACTCCTTGTTTTGGTAAGCCTTGGCCTGCTTGGCGGTTTAACTTGGTTGCCGGTCGAGCCCAACCGTCCGCCAGCGGAACCAATTGCGCCGCAAATCACCTTACCCGGGGAATACACACCGCTTAAGGCTAATGATTATCCCCGCTTTCAACATGGGGTCAAAGAAAGTGTTGTCCGCTTTGATAGTGACGAAGTCAAAAAAAGTTTTTTAGACGCTAATAATTTATCGCCAAACGAGCTTACGCCGGTAGCGCATCTGCCTAGCACTTACACTGTTGCCGAGACGCCGGATAAATTGCAAGCCGCTGGTGCGCTGGTGGCCGAACAAAAAACTTACACCGCCTTGCTTACGCCCAACGATCCTATTTACCCGCAGTGGTACACCGATAAAATTTCAGCTCCAGCCGCTTGGGATATTTCTACTGGTTCATCTTCTATAATTGTGGCTGATATTGACACCGGTTTTGCGCTAAACCATGAGGACTTAGTTGGACGCTTCGCTAGCGGTGGCTGGGACTTTGTAAACGGCGACGGCGATCCTTCGGCCGGTACCACCAACCCAAATGGTGGTGGCGTCAGCCATGGCACAGTGACCGCCGGCTTGATTGGCGCCGCTACAAACAATGGCAAGGGAGTCGCAGCTATTAACTGGGGAGCCAAGATACTACCCCTGCAAGCCTTAGACGATTACGGTGAGGGGACCACTAGTACTGTGGCCGCGGCTATTCGTTATGCAGTTAATCAAGGCGCCAAAGTTATTAATATGAGCCTGGGCGTGACTAGTCCCGACCCCATCTTAAAAACTGAACTGGACTATGCCCAAAGCCGTGATGTTTTAATTGTAGCCGCCGCCGGTAACTGCGGCAGTCCCAGCAGCTATCTTTTAAACGGCTGCAGTTACGCCGGACAAATGGTTTACCCGGCAAATTACTCGCAGGTTTTGGCGGTTGGTGCCACGGATAGCAATGACCAACGAGCCAGTTTTAGCAGCTATGGATCCAACTTAGACGTCGTGGCGCCCGGTACCGGCAGTATTAGGACCACTGCCTGGTCAACCAGCAATCAGACCAGCGCTTACACCAGCAGCCTTAGCGGTACCTCATTTTCCACACCGATCGTAGCCGGGCTGGCAGCTTTATATAGAAGCTATAGCTCCGGTGCTTCAGCCGCAGCTACAGCCAGCGCCATCACTGGCAGTGCTGACAAGCTTAGCAGTATGGGCGGCCAAAGCTTTGCCAATGAATACGGTTACGGACGGATTAATGCCGATAATACCTTAAGAGGCGTCTCAGCATCACCACCAAGTCCATCTCCCACACCGGCACCGCCCGAGACATCCCCCACCCCACTGCCAGCACCTTTTATCGTGGTGGCGCATCCTGACGGTACTTTGGTGCGTAGTGCCGGTGAGCCACAAGTTTATTTAATTATTAATGGAACCAGATACCATATTCCTGATATTCATACTTTTAGCTCCCACGGCTATTCCTGGTCTGAGGTTAAAACCGCCAATGACAAAGACAAAGAACTGCCGATCAGTTCTAGCAAACTAGCTTTTAAAAGCGGCAGCTTGGTTCGCGGCGATGCTTCAGCGGCCGTTTACAGCCTGCGCTGCTCGATTACAGCCTGCACCAAGGACCACATTGCTTCGATAGATGTTTTCATCAGCCTTGGTTTAAGTTTTAATGAGGTCTATGTAATTTCCCAGGCCGGCGTTGACACCATGTCAACCGGCAACCAAATTACTTCCGCCAGTGTCCACTTGCAAGATCATTTGGTCCTAGACCAAAGTAGCGGCAAGGTTTATTTAATCGATAGTAATACCAAACGGTGGGTACCTTCACTGGAAGTCTTTGCTGCCAACCACTTTAGTTGGCCGAGGGTCAAAACAGCCCTGGCTAGCGATTTAGTATTGCCGGATGGCACTAACGTGCCTTTCCCGGAAGGGGCTTTGCTGCGGGCCCACAACGAACCGGCTGTCTATGTCATTGACCAAACAGGTTCTAGCTCTTACCAGAAGCGCCATATAATTTCAGCAGCCGTCTTTGCAGAACTTGGCTACAAAATGGGCGATGTATTTGTAGTCGACGCCTCATACCTACCGGCCGCAACTGGCGCGGATATAGGAGTTTAAGAGGTTTTGGGTGTCTTGATGTGTACTTTGGCGCTACGATCTACAACTTTACGGAAATAGGCGATGGTTTTATCCAAACCTTGATCGAGTGATATCTTTGGCTCCCAGCCCAATCTTTTCTTGGCCAAAGTTATGTCTGGGCAACGCTGCTTAGGATCATCGCCCGGCAGCGGTAAATATTTAATCTTAGACCTAGCGCCAGTTTTTTTAATCACCTTCTGCGCTAATTCTTTTATAGTGAACTCGTTGGGGTCGCCTAAATTCATAGGGCCTTCTTCACCAGAGTCTATAAACGCTACAATACCCGCGACAAGGTCGTCAACATAGCAGAAGCTGCGGGTTTGACTACCCTTACCGTAAACGGTTAGTGGTTCATCTTGCAGGGCTTGGACGATAAAGTTAGACACTACCCGGCCGTCACTGGCATCCATCCGCGGACCGTAGGTATTAAAAAAACGGGCGGTGACAGTCGATAGTTTATGCCGCTGGCGGTAAGAATAAATCAAGGCTTCGGCGTAGCGCTTTGATTCATCATACATACTGCGCGGACCGTAGCTATGAACATTCCCCCAATAGCTTTCAGGCTGGGGGTGGATCTCAGGGTCACCATAAACCTCGCTGGTAGAGGCGTGGAAGAACCTGGCACCTGATTTAGCCGCTAGTTCTAAAAGGTTCAGTGTGCCCTCAGAGCCTGCTCTCAAAGTTTCAATTGCCAGCCGCTGGTAGTGCGGCGGGCTAGCCGGCGAAGCTAGGTTGATAACCAGATCGTAGCTGCCGTCGGTAATATTTTTAGGTAGTTTTTTAACTACATCGTGCTTGATAAAGTTAAAGTTGGCACTAGGCTGCAGGTGCTTTATATTCTGCCCGTTACTGGTCGATAGATTATCGACACAATCAACCAGGTAGTTTTGCTCAACATAGTAGTCACAAAGGTAGCTGCCCAAAAAACCAGCACCGCCGGCAATCAGGACTCGCTTAGTTTTCATCGCCCCTCACAGTTGCGCGACCTATGCTTTGGTAGTAAAAACCATGCTCGCGGGCTTCTTCCAAGCTATAAATATTGCGGCCATCAAATATCACCGGCTGCTTTAGCTGCCTTTTCATCTTGGGAAAATCCGGACTTTTGAATATCTGCCATTCTGTGGCAATTATCAAGGCATCGGCATTAGTTAATGCTTCATATGGACCACTAGCAAACTTTAGCTTAGCTTGGCCCTTATAAAGCTTTTTAACATTAGCGGTTGCTTCTGGGTCAAAGGCTATGACACTAGCCTTACTGGCTAAAAGCTCGTCAATAATTAAAAGCGCTGGTGCTTCTCTAATATCATCAGTATCTGGTTTGAAGGATAATCCCCAAAGCGCAAAGGTTTTGTTGACTATATCACCTTGGTAATATTTTTTAACTTTTTGAACAATGGTCTTTTTCTGCAGAGCGTTTACGTCTTGCACAGCATCTAAAATCTTAAAATCATAGTCATGACCCTTGGCAATTTTTTGCAGAGCTAGTATGTCCTTCGGGAAGCAGCTGCCGCCATAACCTATGCCGGCAAATAAAAAGCGTTGGCCGATGCGCTTATCAGCGCCAATGCCCAGCCGCACAGCGTCAACATCGGCACCGGTTCGCTCGCATAAGTTAGCAACTTCATTCATAAAACTAATCTTGGTGGCTAAAAAGGCGTTGGCAGCGTACTTGGTCATTTCGGCTGAGCGTTCATCCATAAATAAAATAGGTGAGCCTTGTGAGCTAAACGGCTGGTAAAGCTCCTCCATGGCTGCCCGGGCTTTTGAAGAGCTAGTTCCAATCACAATCCGGTCCGGTTTCATAAAATCATCGACAGCTAAGCCCTCGCGTAAAAATTCCGGGTTAGAAACAACATCAAAAGTGGCCTTTGTGCCCTGGCCAATAGCTTCACGGATCTTTTCGGTGGTGCCAACCGGGACTGTACTTTTGTTGATTACGACCGTGTATTTTTTAAGCAACGGGCCTAATTGTTTAGCTACGCCTAAAATGTAGCTTAGGTCGGCACTGCCGTCCTCATCAGGCGGCGTCGGCAAGGCCAAGAAAATTATTTCAGCCGTAGCTACAGCCTCAGCTAGGCTGGTAATAAAAGCTAGGCGCCCAAAGTCGACGTTGCGGGCTAGTAGATCATTGAGCCGAGGTTCGTATATCGGCGTATGCTTTTTCTTAAGCTGAGCTACTTTAGTTTCATCGATATCAACACATACTACATCATTACCAGTTTCGGCAAAGCATGTACCGGTAACCAGCCCGACATAACCAGTACCGACAACCGTGATTTTTATGAGTTATACCTCTTGTTTAATCGCACCGTCACTTTGATGGCGCCAAATTACGAACTTAGTCCAGCCAAAATTCCAAAATAGCCCGAAAGCAGAAGCCAGTATTAACGCAACTAGATAATGCTGGTGGAATATTTTAACTGCTCCGGTGACAATTACCGAACTGCCGAGAATGGCCGACCAGGACGACATATGAAACTGTATCAATAAATTCTTTATTGATTTGTTTGTGACATTATCCCTATAGGTCCAATTATGGTGCAATACAAAATTATTAAACAGGGCTATTTCACTCGATATAAGCTGGGCCAAAAAGACATGAAGGCCCAATACTTTAAAAAGCAAAGTCAGTAAACTAAAGTTAATGATAAAACCCAGCGTTCCAACAATACAGAAACGGACAAAATCTATTTTATGCAGGTCTTTAACCTTACCTGCTATGTATACAAACATGTCCTAACTATGGTAGCATGACGGGGAAATTATAAGGAGTAAACTGGTGACCAAATGCCGAAAATTGTCTGTCGTAATACCATGCTATAACGAAAAGGAAACTATTGAAAAAATCCTTGAAGAGATCGACGCTGTAGACCTAGGCAGCACCAAAAAGGAGATTATTATTATTGATGACGGCTCTTCCGATGGTACCAGGCAAATCCTAAAAAAGCTGGCTGGCGGCAATAAAAGCATTAAGCTAATATTCCAGGAGGTGAACCAGGGCAAAGGTGCCGCCCTCAAGCGGGGCATCTTGGAATCAAGCGGTGACGTATTAGTTATACAGGACGCCGACCTTGAATACGATCCGCAAGAATACAAGCGACTGCTCTACCCGATAGAACGGGGCCAAGGGGATGTTGTTTACGGTTCACGCTTCAAGGGCGGCGAACCGCACCGTATGATTTACTACCGCCACCAAGTGGCCAACAAGTTTTTGACCATGTTGTCGAATATTTTCACTGGCTTAAACCTCAGTGACATGGAGACCTGTTATAAAATGTTCCGCGGCGATCTGGTCCGCGGACTAGCAAAAAAACTGCAAGCCAAACGCTTTGGCTTTGAGCCAGAGATAACCGCCCGTGTCGCTAAAAGCGGCGCCCGGGTCTATGAAGTTGGCATTTCCTATTATGGCCGGAGCAAAGAAGAAGGTAAAAAGATCGGTCTTAAAGACGGTATAAAGGCCATCGGTGAGATCATTCGCTACAACCTTTTCGTCAAATAGCTGAAAATACTTGACTTGTTAAGTAATTTAGAATAGTTTAAAGGCTTTATATTGCAGTTCTACTGTATGGGCACCGGCTGGCACATCAAAGGATTTAAATAGCGGCGTGTCGCCCACCTTGTAGGTCTTTATTGGCGCCAAGTGGCCGTCAATTTTCAGTGTCCAGCCCGGATAAGCGATCTCCGACATTATGACATTGGTGTTCTTATCAGTAGCCAGCGAATACTTTTGGTAGTTATCGCGGTAAGCCAAAGTCTGCACGCTCAGCGGCTGGTAGTCAGCTCGTTTGGTCGAGCCAGGCGTGGTGCTTACGAACATTTTTGGCAGTGCACTAGCCCGCTTAATCACATAAAGACCGGCAGATGGGTCGCTATACACTACCTCATCGCCCGGTGCTGTCTGTCTCGTGACTTCCAGCTGAACGCCAAGCAGATCGCGGGTAAAGTTCAGGTCGTAACGGTCCTGATGTGTAAATTCGAAGTACGGCGCGTAAATAGTTGCCCCGTATCCACCAGTGGTTTGGACATTATAAACATTGCCAATATTTACCGGCAAAGTACCATCCTTGAGTTCTACACGGTATTGACCGTTTGTCTGTTGCAGCGTGTTAACTAGGGCTGTCGGCAGCCTGTAAACAGCTGGGGTTTTGGTATCACTCTTGATATTTGGCAAAAACCATAATGTATTAACGGCTGCCGATAAGATAATCAAGCTGGCAAAAGCCACCCGCCTTTTGTCTGCTGATTGTAAAAGGGCCACTGAGCATAAGCCAAGGCCTAAAAGAACGTTTTGCAGCCCAAAGTGCAGACTAAAAATATGGCGCCGCAGTAAAAGGAGATACAGGGAATTTACCAGCAAGAAAGCCCCAGCGGCTCCGAACACCAGTTTTTGGCGCTTGGTTAGCTTTAGGCTGGCGGCTGCTACTAGGGCAGCCGCCAGGATAATCATCAGTGATAGATGAAATAGTATAGAGTAGCGGCCCAGTTGGCGGATTTGGTAGACAAACGGCAATTCGTATAAAACTACCGCCAGCCAGGTGACGTAACCAAGCATGACGACAACGCTAAAAACCAGCAGGGATTTGGCGAAGAATGCCTGCTGCACCCAGATTTTTACCCGCCTTAGTTGTCCCCTGCCCCAAAACACTGCCAGGATGATTAAAAACAGTGGTACCAATCCGATGAACAGGTTGTTACCGTCGCGGATTTGGTAAGCCACCGGGTCAATAAGATTGGCGTATTCGTGTACATCAACGTTAAAGGCTTTAGAAAAGTCTCCATAATCAATTTTTTCACCTGGGCCGGCGTAGCCATCAGCTTGTACCCGGTAAGTCTGCGGCAGGTACTGGGCGCTCAAGATAACTTGGGGGGCAGCGATAGCCAAAGCGCAGGCAATGATAACTGCCAAACACTTAGCTGCAGACCATAACTGTGTCCTTAACCTGGAAAGATCAGTGTATTTCTTGTAGATGAAGACTGCTTCAAAAATAACCAATGCCAAAAAGGCGTGATAAAACGGCTGGATATGCCCCGATAGGATAATCAGGCCGAGGGCCAGGCCGCTGGCGACTAACCAGCGCCGGCGTTTTTTAATTTCGCAGTGATATTTAGCCAAAAAGTACAGCGGGTAAGGCAACAGCGCCAGGCCAAAGAATATAACCGTCTGGGAAACGGATCGCAGCGCTAATACTCCGGAGAAGGCAAAGGTTAAACCAGCCAGGAATGCCGCCCACTTCCTGGCTCCCAGCTGTTTTAGCAATAAATAGCAGCCAAAGGCGGCTATTACAAAGTGTAGTGCCACCAGCCAGTCAAGCGCATACTGTGAGATACCCTGTGCACTGCCAAATACTGCCACCCAAAGGATGTTCAGCGGATAAAAGACCCCGGGTTGTAGCTCACCGGCAAAAGACTGGCCGCTAAACACATTACTGTTCCAAATTGGCAGATAACCATCGTGAAGGCTAGTAGCCAGCTTTTGATACCAGGTGTAGAACTGGTCGACATTATCTAGATTGGTGAAAAAGGTTGTTTTGTGGAAGATTAATACCCCGGAAAGCAAAATAACAGTTAATAAAGTAAGGCCTAAGGCCACCAAAAGATTCGGTCTTCTCCTAATCACTGCCCTTATAATAAGAAAAGTCATTGAAATTGACCAGGGATTTACTCCTTAGGTTATCTCTGGTATAATATGAGAAGTATGATTAAAAATAAAAAGTATACTTCTAATAGATTAAGAGGGCTGCTCTCACGGAAGCGGTTACTGGTTATCTTGGCTGTGCTTTTAGTAGGCTTTGGCGCCTTCGCTTTGACTAGAGATAATGACAAAACTGACACAAAAAGTCCTTCAGACACCACTATTAATACTCAGCCGGCAACAGAAGCAGAAAAATCGGAGGCTGAGCGAGCTAAAGAACGAATAGCCGAGTCCGAACAAAGCACCACCACTCCTGGACAAAAAAAGACTGTCAAACCGGTTATAACCGACACCTCAAACAATAGCATTAAGGCTTATGTATCCGGCATATTTGAAGACAGCGGTTCCTGTACCGCAACGTTTACCAAAGGCGGCACAAGTCTAACCAAAACTTCTTCAGGTTTCAAGAACGTTTCTTACACGCAGTGTGAACCAATTAAGTACGGCGACAGCTCTTTAAGCTCGGGCAAATGGTCGGTAACCATCAAGTATAGTTCGGCCACTGCTGAGGGTGTGTCTGATGCCAGCACCGTAGATGTGCAGTAAAATAGATACATGAGGCTTATGCGCTTGCAGATAAAGTTATTTTTAGCTCTGGTTCTACCAATGGTAGTCTTGTTTGGGCTGTTCGTAAATACTTCCTCAGCTCTATCCAGCAGCGAATGGCGAGCTGGACATATAATTGATGACTCTATATTCTTCAATGCCAACGCGCTAGGTACTGCAGATACCCAAAGCTTTCTTAACGCCAAAGTTCCAAATTGTGACACTAACGGTTCACAGCCTTCTGGCAGAGCTGGCTATGCTACGCGAGCTGACTGGGGGCGAGCTAACAACCAGCCGCCACCATACACTTGCTTGAAGGACTATAGGCAAGATGTGTCCGGTGTGACGGCAGATAGCTACTGTAGCGCTATAGCTGGCGGGAACAAATCAGCTGCTGAAATCATTAACGATGTTTCCAAGGCCTGCGGTGTTAACCCCATGTCGCTAATCGTGACTTTGCAGAAAGAACAAAGTTTAGTCACCGATGAGTGGCCATGGACCACTCAATACCGTTCGGCCACCGGTTTTGGCTGCCCGGATACAGCCAACTGTGATGCTACTTATTATGGTTTCTTTAACCAGGTTTATTATGCTGCCCGCCAGTTCAAGCTATACATTAAGAATCCCAGCCTCTATAACTTTGAGTATGGTCGAACTGGCAATGTGCAATACAACCCAATTGGCGGTTGCGGCAGTTCCCCGGTTTATATGGAGACCCAAGCAACAGCCGGCTTATATAACTACACGCCATATCAGCCAAATTCCGCAGCACTAAATAATCTTTATGGTACTGGTGACAGCTGTAGCTCGTATGGGAACCGGAACTTCTGGCGCACCTTTAACGATTGGTTTGGCTCAACTATTTCCGACGCCTTTACGATTGCTAACACTACCCACCCGGACGGCACATTAGTCAAAACCTTTGGACTACCGGAGGTTTATATGATCATAGACGGCAAACGTTATCATGTGCCCAATATAGATACATTTAACTCGCATGGCTTCTCTTGGTCAGAAGTCCGCCAAGCTACAGCTCCAGACAGAGATTTGCAAATAAATGGGTCGTTGACCTTCAGGGGCGGCACACTTATTAAAGGTAAGAACAACCCGGAAGTTTACGTTCTACGCTGTATGGACACATTTTGTGTCAAAGATTGGATTTCTTCAATCGATGTCTTCAGCGGGCTTGGTTTTGGATTCATTGACGTGCTCGAGCTGCCTCAATCACAGGTTGATAGTACTTACGAAAAGAAAATTACGTCGTCTGATGTCCATCTACAGGACCAGCTGGTTCTTGATAGAAGTAGTGGTAAGGTTTATCTAATTGCTGATGGCGCCAAGAATTGGGTACCAAGCCTACAGATTTTTGATGCTAAACACTTTAAATGGTCAAAAGTCGAGGATGCCAAGCCCGGTGATTTGGCATTGCCTACCGGTCCGGATGTATCTTTCCCCGAAGGAGCACTGTTACGAGCTAATGGTGATAATGCTGTTTACGCAATTAATCATTATCGATCTCTCAATGGAAGTAGTACTGGTAGCGAAAAAAGACATATAACTAGTGCTAAAACCTTTAGTGGGCTGAGCTATAAACCAAATGATGTCTTTGTCATTGACGCTTCATATACTGCCGCCTATACGACTGGCGCAACCATAGCCGAATAGATTAAGATATTGTAATGGTATCCACCCATAAACTTCCGCTTGTTTCGGTGGTGGTACTTAATTGGAATCGTAAGCGCTTCGTTGATCCCTTCATGGACAGCATAGCTTTGCAGACCTACCCTAAAGACCACTTAGAAGTATTATTTACCGACAACGCTTCAAGCGACGGTTCGGTCGAATATATTAAGAAGGAGTACGGTGACTTACCGTATTTAAAAGTAGTCGAAAACGATAAGAACTACGGTTATTCAAAAGGTAATAATTTAGGCATACATAGGGCAAGCGGCGATTATGTCCTGGTCTGCAATAACGACCTGGAGCTTGAAAAAAATCTTATTAAGGAATTGGTGGCAGCGGCTAGCAAAAATAAGGCTGCGGCAACAGTGGCAAAGCTGGTGTATGCCAATAGGGCCGGCTATATAAATAATGCCGGTTCGCGCCTAGAGCCAAACAGTGACTGGCCGATATATGAAGACGGTAAAGACGAAAAGGATACCGGCCAATACGACCAAGTACGGGAAATAACCGCCTTTTGCGGCGCCTGCGTGTTATTTAGCCGAGAATTCTTGCACCGCGTTGGTCTGTTCGATAATAAGTTCTTTATGTATTTCGAAGATGGCGACCTGTCCTGGCGCGGCCAAAAAGCCGGCTATAAATTTTATTATGCCCCTAAAGCGGTTGCTTATCACGAACATACCGGTACTACCAAAGAGGGGTCGTCGCTTTTCAACCATTTTGTCGGCCGCAACCGGCTGCTGATACTAACAAAGAATGCTGCTTTTAAGGTACTGGCCAAGGCTTGGGCTAAAACCCTGCGCGATCATTTACTGCTAAGATTAAAGCACCTTTACTTGGCCCTGTTTAGGAAATACCCAAGAAGGCAAGCCTTGCGTGAATTTACCTTAAGCCAGAAAATGATTTGGGCAGCGGTGTTGATGACACCCTATGCTCTTGGCAAGCGCTACCGCATTATTAAAGAGGACAGACTTTGAAAAAGATCGGTATATATAATCCTTACCTAGACACAAAGGGCGGTGGCGAGAAGGTTTGTGTAGCTTTGGCCGAGTATTTTGCTAAGGATAAAAATAATCAAGTTTTCTTAGTTTCTCACGCGAAGGTTGATCTTGATGATCTAGCCGAATATTTTTCTATTGATCTTAGCCGAGTCCATTTTTTATATATTAAAGACAGGGGCTTGTTACTTAAAATTGCCCGACGGTTGCCTGTGCCGGCTATGGCTAAGAATTTCTTTTTCGACTACTCCCACTTTCGGAAGCTAAAGAAACAAAGCTTCGATGTCTTCATTAACAATAGCGTCTTTAGTAACATGCCATCACCGTCATCAAACGGCGTATATTTATGTATGTTCCCCCAGAAACTGGGTTGGGCTAAGAATATTAGCCTTGCAAAGAAGATCTATATGAAGATAATGCATAATTTATACCGCATAAGCATGCACCCTGGTGCCCGCTATGGTGTCTCGACCTATAAGCAAATTTTAGCTAATTCTGAATATACTAAAGGCCATATAAAACAGCGTTGGGGCCTTGATAGTACGGTTCTATACCCAATATGTGATGACATGCGTATGCCTAACCCGCCCAAAAAGGAAAAAATTATTTTGCACGTCGGGCGATTTTTTGCCAAGAATAACGGCAATCACCATAAACGCCAGGATATGCTGCTTCAGGAGTTTGCCAAGCTCAAAAAACTCCACGCAGGTGGTTGGCAGCTGCACTTTGCCGGCAGCGTAGCCGAAGATAGCGGGGCTCTAAAGTATATTATTAGCCTGACACAAAAGGCCAAAGGGCTGCCAGTCTATTTCCATTTCAATTGTTCCTTTGTGGAGCTTAAAGACCTATTTAACAAAGCAACTATATACTGGCACGCTACCGGCTTTGGTAGCGACCCAGAAAAATACCCTGAGCGCCAGGAACATTTTGGCATAACTACTGTTGAAGCCATGTCGACCGGCGCTATCCCGGTGGTAATAAATACAGCCGGCCAAAAAGAGTCGGTTATAAAGAAGCAAAACGGCTTTTTGTGGAATGACAAAAAAGAATTAGCAGATTACACCTTAAAAGTAGCTAACTCTGGTCCGAAAGAACTTAAGTCCCTACAAAACAGTGCCATCAAAAGTGCCCAGCGCTTTGATGGAGCAGCCTTTAAAAAACAGGTTGATGCTATTTTCGGCGAAATGCTCCACTGAGAGTCTTTTTAGCCGCATAAAACTTGGTCAATAGGCGCCAGCCCCTAGAGTTTTCGATTGCCGACAGCCTTTTTTGGACGTTATGTTTTTCTTGTTCTACCTTTTTAGTAATTTCCTTCTGCGCCTGCAGCTCGGATTTCAAAGCCATTGCCTGGTTTGCTTGTTCGTGGTGGGCCCTATGGACTTCATCAAACTGGCGGCTGAAGAAATCATAGGGGGTTTTTGACTCTACACCAGCGGTTTTAAGTTTTTGGGCTGCCAAAACAGGCTTGGCCACACCAATGAACTGGAAGGTTATGGCATCAATATCTTGGGTCATTTTTATAAATTTTTTACTAGCGCTTAGGCCGAGCTTTTTAAGCTGGGCGGTAACTACCGTGGCTGGTAAATCGCGGATGGTATTATTATATTTTTTAACCGTAAAACCGGCTCGGTTCATTACCTTCTCAAATTCCACCCGGTCGTAATAGTGCGCATGGGTTTCATCAAGCAAGCCAAACTTGGTATATTTAAACCGGCCGCCAAGCAGCTCAATGCGATTGGCGATGTTGGCCATATTGGGCACTGAAAAGACTAACTCACCTCCAGGTACCAGTAACATCTTGATTTTTTTAAGCGCCGTGACAGGATCTAGCAGATGCTCAATTACATCGGCCATTAACACAAAGTCAAAGGTTCCTAAATCTGATAAATCATCGTGTTCGACATCTTTTTTGAAAACCCTAGTTAGTTTTTTAGCGGCCATTTTCAGGTCATCTTCATTGACATCGACGCCCACCACCGTGCACTGTTTCTGCTCAATTAAAACTTTGCCAAAATTACCGCTGCTACAACCGATATCTAAGACTTTGGAGCCCGGGGTGAACAGTTCGAATAGTTTGGTCCAGCCGTAATTTTCGTCAGCTTGCTTGAACATAACATCAACATAGGTTGATTTAGTCATGTTTTTTTACCAATAATCAGCTTGGTCTGCGGCAGAGTGACCGCTGTAGTCACTTTATCTTTATCAATAGTAAAGGCGGCAGCTTCTTCCCACCAGTCGAAATAGTCAGTACCGTCTTGGTTTGATAGGGCAGCTGTGACTGTCTGAATACCATTGGTAAATATGTCAGCTATTTCCCACTTAACCACCATTTTCTGTCCAGCTTTTAGCTCTCCCAGGTCCAGTCTTTCCCATTTGGTGTTTGACTCAAAAATCTTGATACCCATTGGATTTTTAATGTGTATACCAAAGACCGGATTCTTCGCAGCCTGTTTAAATTGGCTTTTTACAGCCACAATAATCTTGCCGGCTTTTTGGCTGACTGAGACTAATTGAATTTTCGCACCGCCATTACCCCAACGGTTTTTACTGTCACCGGCGGCAACCGGTACGTTGCTCAGGAAAAGCTTAGTATATTCCTGGGCAACTTTATCGGCTGGACCAGATTTTAATATGCCACCTTTTTCTATTAAAATCGCCCGGTCACAATATTCGCGTACGGCATTCATGTCGTGGCTAATAAAGACAACCGTCTTTTTATCTTTTTTGAGTTTCCGGAAATAGTCAAAGCACTTTTTCTGAAAAGCGGCATCACCGACAGCTAATACTTCATCGAGTAACAGGATATCGCTGCTGACTTTTATGGCAATCGAGAAAGCCAGGCGGACTTCCATACCTGAAGAATAGTTCTTTAGCTTCTGGTCCATGAACCGTTCCAGTTCAGCGAACTGGACGATACCATCATACATAGCCTGCATTTCCTTGCGAGAGAAGCCAAGCAAGGCACCGTTTAAAAATACGTTTTCCCGGCCAGTTAGTTCCGGGTTAAAACCAACGCCTAGCTCAATAAA
>DATESY010000019.1:0-10360 GCA_035283865.1 Saccharimonadales bacterium (SeqCode) | reverse complement strand
TGGCAATACCGCTAACCGGCGCTTTGAGCGGCACGCCAGCGTCCATCAATGCCAAGGTACTAGAACAAGTAGCAGCCATCGAGGTAGAGCCATTTTGACTCATAATCTCAGTCACTGAGCGGATGGTGTAAGGAAAATCGGCTTCTTCTGGCAGCATTGGTAGTAGTGCCCGCTCGGCCAAATAGCCGTGGCCAATTTCCCGGCGGCCAGGTGATCCCAGACGACGAACTTCGCCAACCGTGTAGCCAGGGGCGTTGTAGTGATGCAGATAACGGCGTTCCCCCTGACGTTCCATGGTATCTACCATCTGGGCATAAGATAGTGGTGCCAGGGTAACAATATTCATAGCCTGGGTCACGCCCCTAGTAAACAGGCTCGAACCATGAGCCCGGGGTAAAAAGCCGACTTCGCTGGATAGTGGCCGGATTTCGTTAAACGACCGACCATCAGGCCGGATAGACTCATTTAAGATAGCTTCGCGCAGGTCTTTATGGAGGGCTTCCGTGAAGGCTTCATCATAGTCCTGGTGTTGAGCCATAAAGTCATCGCCAATTTCCTTTTCGAAGTGCTCAAACATCTGGTCGCGTAAGCGTCTGACCAGGTCGCCGCGTTCCGGGTGCGGAGCGCGTAAGTTAGCGCCCATCTTACCTGCCAGCCAAGTATCTACACGCTGCTGAATGTCTTCATCAGGCTTCAGTAACTCATAAGTTTGAGTGGCCACACCGACCTTCTCCGCCAGTTCCTGTTGCAATTTAATGGCCGGTTGTATCTGTTTTTGGGCAAATTCCAGGGCTTCAACTATTTGGGCCTCAGTTACTTCACGAGCACCAGCTTCAACCATCATGATGCCCTCCCGGGTTCCAGCGACTACCAGGTCCAGCGGACCCTCGTCGAGCTGTTCAGAGCTAGCAAAAGCTGTTAACTTACCGTCAACCAGGCCGACCCTCAGGCCAGCCACCGGGCCTTCAAACGGCGCGCCAGTTAGCATAAAAGCAGCGCTCATGGCCACCATGGCCACCATGTCTGGGCGGAAGTTTGGATCCATGCTCAGCACCGAAACTACTCCTTGAACTTCGTTACGGTAGCCCTTGGGCCACAAGGGGCGGATCGGACGGTCGATTAACCGGCTTATCAGTACGGCTTCATCACTGGGGCGGCCTTCCCTTTTAATGAAGCGGCTGCCGCTGATCTTACCAGCTGCATAAAACTTTTCTTCATAGTCAATACTGAGCGGGAAATAGTCCAGGCCTTCCACCTTGCCGCTACTAACCATAGCCGTACCCAGTACCACTGTGTCGCCGTAGCGGGCTAAAACCGAGGCCGATGTGCGGAAACCGACACGGTTAACTTCCAATGAAAGTTCGCGGCCACAAAAGTCCGCAGCGACCTTAATTACTTTTTTACCGAACGGGTTAATGGTTTGGGCCATTATTTTTATTCACCTTTCCCTGAGTGACAAGGTTCAAGTATTCGCTAAAAAAGCGAAAACCTGTGCTTTATCACCCAAATTATTTAACGATCCTAGAATTTAGATTCTAGATTTTGGATGCTAGTTTTCGGATGTCTAGCGTCCAGCGTCTAACATCTAAATTAGCGTCTGATACCGAGCTTTTTAATCAGTTCTAAATAGGCGTCCCCACTCTCGCTAGCGATGTATTTGAGCAGTCTTTTGCGCTTGCCGACCAGCTGCAATAGCGCCCGGCGGGCGGCAAAATCATGCTTGTTTTGCTTCAAATGATCTGTCAGCTCAGCAATTCGAGCTGTCATAATACCAACCTGCACTGCAGGCGAACCGGTATCCGTCTTATGGGCTGCGAGACCTGAAGAGATCTGAGCCTTCTTCTCGGTAGATATCATTCTTAGCTACAATCTAGCAGATTTAAGGAGTTTTGACAACACTTCTTCTCAACTACCTACTTCTTAATAGTCGATCCAGCCAGCCAATTTTGGAGCTGCCTTTAACTCGGAACTTTGCCAAAGTATTTTGGAATTTTTCCCAATCGTTTATAGAAACCGCTTCCATAAGCCCAGATTCCTTTTCTTCTGCCACTTTGTTTAAATCATCCACTATCCCCTCAGTCAACGAACTACTTACCCATTTCCCAAGCGCGTCCTTATATTCAGATTCATCAGAATAATCACTGGGGTCAGGTGCTTCATCCCAGTCAAAGCTACTAGCAGGCATATATGTCCAAGTTGATAGTTTTGATATTTCAGGAAAGTATTCGAAGAAGCTAGTGATTACTTGAGAACCGTCGTCACTGGTGACACTTAGGTGAATTCTTCTCTGGTCATCCGGAGTAAAACCAAGGGCTAGACTAGCTTCGTCCTTTCCAACAGCGCCCTCAGCCTGTCTGATATTGTGAACTCTACCCTCAGGAGAACCATCAATTATCCTCGAATGTGTGAGGATTCTCTCGATATATCGATCAATATTAGCTTGAAAGGGGTTATGCTCATTAAAGTGTGGCTGCTCACTCATAGTTTAATTCTATGTTTTTTTGTTCAGAGTAACTGTTTAACAATAATATACTACCACACTTATTCTATTTTTGCAAGTAACTTTTTAGATTATCTCCTTCAACCTTATCAAGTTTTTTTGCATCGTTGATATCGAAATTACCAACTTTTGTTCGGCGTAAAGCCGACATATAGGCGCCGGTATCTAGTTCTTCACCAATTTCCTCTGCTAGCGAACGTATATAAGTGCCGCTACTGACTTCTGTACTAAAGCGCAGTTTCGGGTATTCGTACTCAACGCTATCAATACTGTAAATAGTTACCTGACGAGGCTCAATCTTAAATTCTTTACCTGCCCTCGCCAGCTTATAAGCTCTCTGCCCGCCAACTTTTACAGCACTATGGGCATGCGGTGTTTGCTTGATTTGGCCAATAAATTGGTCTAGGACATGTTTTATTTCCATTTCTGTAGGTTGTTTATCACTAATCTTGGCAATCGGCCCCTCAGCATCACCTGTTTTACTTACATAGCCAAGCGTCAACTCCACTTCATAAGTTTTATCTAGCTTACTGAACTCACTAGCTCGTTTGGTATAGCTGCCTAGCACCATGATCATCAGACCACTAGCCAGCGGATCAAGTGTGCCGGTATGGCCAATTTTAACTTTTTGGCCAGTCTGTTCACGAATAAGCCTTTTGACTTTAGCTACCACGCCAAAACTGGAAATGCCGACCGGTTTATCGACCAGTGAATAGCCATCCATACTACTAAAAGTAGCAAAAGAACTATTTAATTGCTTACTTTTTTGGGACGGGGGGTGTAGGCATTAACGGTGGTGGTACCGGTGGCGGTGGATTAGGTGATGTTGTATGAAGGGGTTGACTCAGCGGCTGGGCACCTAAGCTGGCTGCCGGGTGTAGGGCTGGGTCAAACGGCGTGCCGGCTAGAGCGTTATCAACTGCACTTCTAGCAGTATTAACTGTCGGATTCGCTGGTGGTTGCACTACTGCCCCTTGGCCCATCAAGACATCATCTGAATCTGTTGAACCACTAAGTGGGTCTGTTGACAGATCCTCAGTCCGCTTGTCCCATTTCGGGGCAGTATCGGCTGTAAATGGTGGACTAATGGCTGGCTGGTGGCCGGTTGGGTCAAGTAATGTATGGGGACCGGGCAGTGGGCCATTGTCACTCTTTGGAGGTGGAGGGGGTGGTGCAGCTGGCTGAACCGTAGACATCGGTGTGGTTTTAATCAACGGTGCTGGAGACCTTGTAAGTTGAGCTGGAACTTGAGCTTCAGACGAGATAATATTACCCCTTTCGTCTATATGGATCTCGCCGGCTTTGACCTCAACTTCCGGACTATCGGCTTTTTCCGGCTTATGTGAAACATTTAAGACTCCGGCCGGGGTCGGTTTGGGGGGAGGAGGCGCTTTGGGTGCCGGCTTGCCGGCACTGGGAGGTGCTTGTGGCGGCTCTAATTTGCTGACAATTAACTGTTGGTTAGCGCCAGCAGCCATTAGCTGGGCACTCATGGTCATAACTTTAGGTGAAGTTTTATCATTACTAAAACGCTTGGTTTCAGCCACTATACCGGTTAGGAAGGCTGTAGCCATCTGGTTATCTATTAAACCGGTACCAAAGGCTTCAGAGACGCTAACTAGCATTTCACATAAGCTGCTGGCGGTTGGTTCCTGCCAATTTATCTGCCCCAGTTCGGCGGCTTTATCGTCACCGGCGTTAACCGAGACAACTGTGGCATCGTGCAGGATGCGGCCGTGGGCAGTGATAGCTTGATCCAGTTGTGTTCGGTCTTTGACACCCAGTGCCATGACAACTTCGACATTAAAATCGCCCTGGCTAAAGACCAAATCTTTTTCACTTAACGATGTCTTATACGGGGTTATGAAGATCCGCACCACATCATCTTCAACCTTATAGCGCAGTTTATCGGCTTTGTCTTTGTCTAGGGAGATTATGAAATCCTGAAGAGAGTCGGTATTGGTTTCAATGGTTTTTTCGGGCTGCAGAAATTCGATAGTTGATGGCACCTGCCCGGAAAAGACAGCCGTGGCGTGTTTATCCATTTTGTTCAGCAACAGAGTCATGCCAATACAAGCTGACAGTTGATCAACCGACGGGTTATTGCTGACTGTTACTAAGATATTAGACGCTTGTTTGATGCGCTCGACTATCTGTTGTTTAGCTGCTGCTTGGTCCATCACGCGCCCTCGCTGCGCTCGGGCGCAATGTTCAATGAGCAATGTTCAATGAGCAATGAATTGTCAATGAAACAATGATTCAATGCATTGGCGCATTGGCTATTGACGCATTCATTTGTCCATTTGTTCATTCGTACATTGGGCATTTTGGTTTTTTAAGTTTATGCCAAAACAGTACCATAGGCATAACCTCTTTGCAATAGTTTCGCGCGGCTCACCAGACTTGATGAAACTCGTGAAACTGCCTAGGCGTCCCGCACATAAGCTTTATGTGCGGGACGACGGAACACGCCCGAAGGCGTGTAGGCAATCCGTTATGTTGGATCAGGCTGGCCGAAGCCTTGCTTCGACCTTCTCCCTTCTTTCTTGGATACGAAGGACGTCGAAGTGACAGCTGATCGAGCACGCTCGCAACTTTTCCCACTCTGGAGAACCCAGAGGCTCGGTCCGCAAGCGGTCGTTGAAGAAATCGACGCTCTCCTGCCAGCGGGCTTCCGCCTTCCGGAGCGCACGGGCCCTATGTCTATACCACCATCTGAACATCTTGCTCCTTTCGGTCAATTACCGTTGAGCTCAGCTTCGAGCTCTGCGATCCTCAGGTCGTAGTCACGAAGGAATTCGTCGAGATTCTGCACGTCGGAGCCGGCGAAATCCAGGTACGTCTTTCGTCGCTCCCTCTTCAGCTTGCTCAGCCGAAACTGGAGTAGCAAACGATTCATTCCTGCCTCCTTGTAGTAAGAACTAACCTCGGCCGGCGGCCGAGGCCTTCCAACCGAGATTCTGTCTATACTTTACAATAATTACTTCAGATTATCAATTCCAACTCTTTACAAAGTCGGGTCTTGCCTGTTATAGTTTTCCCGATGTTGTTTACTATTTCTGCTAAGAGCTATCGGCTAATGGCTAACGGCTAATCTTATGCCAATCATTAAATCAGCCAAAAAACGCGTCAAAACAGCCACCAAGGCCAATGTTCGTAATACTCGTACCCGAAAGGACATGCGCGAGGCTGTTAAAGCGTTTAATAAAGCTTTAGAAAGCGGTAAAACCGCTGAAATTAGCAAATTCCAAAAAGCCGCCATCAGTTCCATAGACATCGCTGCCAAGAAGAATGTTATCCATAAGAACAAGGCTTCCCGCAAAAAGGCGCAATTATCTGCTCAAGCTAAAGCAGCCGGGGTAAAACCAGCCAAAGCTGCTGCTAAAAAGGCAGCTGCTAAACCAGTTGCTAGGAAAGTTTCGGCCAAGAAGCCAGCTGCTAAGGCTAAAAAGAAAAGCTCATAAAGTAACAATGTAGGTCTTGAGTGCCTCATCCATATCTAGAGCGGTTGTTTTAGCTCTATAGTCTATTTCCAACGCCTCATTAACCATTTCTTTTAACTGTTTATCGTTTAATTTATCCGCTAGGCTCTTAGCTTTTCTAAGGGGGTATTCTTTTAAGCCACTATCCTTACTGATCTCTGTTATTGGACGGTTGCCGGCAATTTTAGCAATCGCTATTTGCTGCAATTGCCAGGTAATCATGGCCAATATGGCCTGGGGTTCTACTTTTTGGGCTTTTTGTTCATCATAAAGTTTAAGCGCCTGCTCTTTGCGGCCGCCAAAAGCGGCATCTAAAAGCTCAAAAATCTTGCTTTGGGGTGTCGGATCTGTTAACAGGTCAATATTTAGCCGCGTGATGGCTGGATCGTATAGCAATAGTTTATCTAATTCATTAGCTAGCAGGCTTTGGTTGGTGCCTAGGCGTTCAACTAGGTAATTAGCGTCAACTAAATTAAGTTTTCCTTGCTTTTTTTTAGCCTCTTCCGCTAGCCATTTAGCCAGGTTACTAACATCAAGTTCGTTAAATTCTTCAAACTCAGTCTTAATTTTTAACACCTTAAAATAGGCTGTTCGTTTATCTATTTGCGGTTCGTGGAATATTACGTCAGCACTATCGCCTATTGAGCTAATTATTTGTTCAATTTGGTCTGCTAGTTGCTTATTAGCTCCGCCGCTTCTAATCACCACTAGCTTCTTTGGTGCTAGAAATGGCAGGCTTTGCAGACTATCAATTATGTCTTGGGCGTCAGTTTCCTCAGCATCGAAGCGCTCTAGAGCTAGGTCGCCATATTTTGAAACAAAGCTGTCAGTTAATTCATCAAGGCGAGACTTAAGAGCAAAGGAGTTATTGCCAGTTAAAGTAGCTATCATCTTGGCGCCTTTTGGCAACGGGGACAAATATGCGTGCCGCGCCCAGCCACCCGGATTTTCTCAATGCTTGTGCCGCAGCGCGGGCATGGCTGCCCTTGTTTGCGAAAGACTTTAGCAAAGCTTAAATAACTTCCCTTTTGCCCCTCAGAATTCACGTAATTGCGGTCGGTACTGCCCCCGTTCTTGATACTGGTCCAAAGTACATCTCGCAGCGTATTGTAAAGAAGTACTAGCTTTGCCTTAGATATCTTAGCCACAGCAGTCTCTGGATGGATCCTAGCCAGCCAGAGAGATTCGTCAGCATAGATATTCCCTACGCCGGCGATTATAGTCTGATCTAGCAGAACCGATTTTATAGCACTACCTTTTCGCAGGTACAGTCTTTCTATGAATTCTTTTACGGTAAAGTCATTTTCCAGTGGTTCCGGGCCAACTTTTTTCATAAAATCTATTTCTGGGACTTCGATGGTCGGTAATAACCTCATCCAACCGAATTTTCGCTGATCATTAAAGAAAAGTTTAGAGCCGTCAGTAAAATCTATAATTACTCTAGTAGATTTATCTGGCAGTTCACCTACCAAACTGTTAGTCGGGTGACCTGCCCCAAACACTTTTTCGCCCCGGAACACCAGCTGACCGGTCATTTTGAGATGTATAATCAGTGAGTATTCACTAGAGAGTTCTATTATTAGTACTTTGGCGCGGCGACGGACAGATTCAACTTTAGCATTGACCATAAAGCGGGCTACATCAGCCGGAGCATTAGGAAATGACTTATGCCAATCGTGCCAGACGTCTTTTATTACCCGGTTGGGTAATAATTTAGCCAGGCCAATTCGAATAGTTTCTACCTCCGGGAGTTCCGGCATCCCTTAATTATACGTGAGGGTATAATAAGTACTGATGGATAGTCTGCGAAAAATCTTAGGGTCGCGTAAAATAGCCCAGGCGCCGGATGAGATAAAACAGATACAGGATTACATTCAGCGACGTTACAACAGCCCTTGTAGGGTAAAGATTCAACGTGGCGCCCTAATCATTAAGGTGCCAAATTCCGGACTTTCCGCTACTTTGCACCTAGAACAGCAATTAATGATAGATAAGCTAAAAATTACAGATAAGTTAGTTATCCGCACCGGTAGATAAAAGCTTCTTTAGCTCATCTTCCATTTGCTCGAAGTCTCTATACCGAATGGCCTGCATGCCAACTTCCTCAGCGCCTTCAACATAGCGCTGAACGTCGTCAACCAGGATACATTCTTCAACCACCACTCCCAACCGCTCAGCTGCAAGTTGATATATCCTTGGGTCGGGTTTTGTTACCCGGACCTCATAGGAAAGAATAATGTCGTCAAATAAATTAATATCTTCGGGGGTAAATAACTCGTCCAGCCAGTTGGCGCTGGAATTAGAGAGCATGCCAATCTTATATTTTGGTTTTAATTCTTCGCGAATTAACTTGAACAGAGGCTCGTTCGGCTTATTCCTGTTAAGGTACTCACGGACAGTTTCGACTGAAGTTCCCCCCAGGTCGGCAAGACCACTTTCAAATTCATCAAATGACATATTACCCAGACAAGACCGGTCCATTAAATCCTGGGCCGCAGCCCGTTTGTCCGGAGAATTATTAAAGTACTTATCACAAAACACTCTAAATCCTTCGGTAGACAAAACACCGAAACAGTCAAAAATTATGGCTTTAATCATCACTCAATAAAATGCTCTACATAGAGCTTATTTTTTAGATGTTCCTTGGTGAATTTTTTTTTAGCTTTGTCAATTATTTTTATAGTTTTTGGTTTAATCTTATCTAGGTTCTTAAGAGCCTTTGCAACGGCAATGATATCATTGCAAACAACATCGCAAGTAGTATAGACAAACGGATGTTTATAATTTGTTAAAGTTTGACCAGCAACTTCTTTTGTGCCTCCATTAAATTTTCCGCCAAGTGGAGCTAACCCAATGACTGGTTTTTTAAGATACTTAGCTATCAATATTTCTTGTGAGCCTCCAATGCTAATATCATCACTAAGATAAACAATTAATACGTCTACCTGTGAAATCATATGTACGTCACTTCCGAAAACCATCTCAAGATTTTTATAATCTTTACTGGCCCTAGTCGGATCAAAACTTTTAAATTTTAGACCAGTCAGCTGACTAATCTCCCTTAGGAAATTATCTCGCCATTGATGTGAATCATAATTCGAGTGCTTTGACATTTTACCCGCCACGTAGACCTTTATGGGTTTATCTTTAGACATCATAGCTCACCCCAGTTTTTACCAATACTAATATCAACCTTGAGTTTAACGGGTAATTTATAAATCTTTTCCATGATATCTTTTAAGATTTTGCCAGTTTCTTTGGCTTTCTTCTGGGGAACTTCAACCAGCAGGCTGTCGTGAATCTGCAGTAGCATGTGAGCATCAGCCGGTAGTTTTTTAGCAACTTCAATCATGGCTAGTTTCATTAGATCCGCCGCTGTGCCCTGCAGTGGATGATTAATCGCCGCCCGGTAAGCCGCCTCACGCACTACAAAATTTGACGATCTTACATCTGGTGTCGGCCGGCGCCGGCCTAGCAAAGTTTCAACATAGCCCTGCCCTTCCGCTTGGGCCCGCAGTGATTCAATGTATTTTTTAAGGCTCGGCCGGATTTGAAAATACTTTGCAATGAAATCTTTGCTGGCCCCATAGTCCATGCCTGAACTAACGCTCAGACCATGTGGCCCAAGGCCATACATGATGCCAAAATTAACGGCTTTGGCGCTGTAGCGCTGATCTTTCGTTACAGCACGAGGCTTAATGCCATAAATTAGGGCAGCAGTCTCAACATGAATGTCCCCGTCGCGGTTAAAAGCCTCCAGCATACCTTTATCTCCAGATAGGGCCGCCGCAATACGGATTTCGAATTGGCTGTAATCGGCGCTTACTAACAGGTTGCCGCTATCTGTCACAAAGGCTGTTCGAATATTCCTGCCCAGCTCTGTGCGTACCGGTATGTTCTGCAGGTTCGGATCGGCGCTGCTGAGTCGTCCGGTGGGGGCAATTGTCAGATTAAAGGTGGTGTGCAGCCGGGAGTTTTCATCAACCATTTCTGGCAGTGTATCGACATAAGTATTTTTAAGTTTGCTAACTTCACGGTACTGGCTAATTAAATCAATTATCGGGTGCAGACCGCGCAGTTTATCCAGCTCAGAGGCGGCCGTTGAAAAGCCAGTTTTACCTCTTTTTATCCCTTGAGTCGGTAAATTAAGCTTTACAAACAGCACATCAGCTAGCTGACCAGGTGAGCTGATATTAAACTCATGGTCAGCATGGCCGTAAATAGTCTGCTCCAAATCGCTAATTGAATCTTCCAGTTTCCGGGCAAACTTTTTTAAGTAGTTCACGTCTAGCTTGATGCCGCGGCTCTCCATGTCGGCCAAAACCGGTGTCAGTGGCCATTCAATCTCAGTTGCTAGCTTGATCAATTTTGGCGCCTC
>DATESY010000018.1:0-2712 GCA_035283865.1 Saccharimonadales bacterium (SeqCode) | reverse complement strand
TCTTGAAACTTTCTTTGCAAATCTACAGATTCGACTAATAAATCGGCTCTTTCGTTAAGCCTGTCGCTTAAACCGTAGATGGGTTTGGGCGCTTTAGCGTTCATCAATGAAAACAATAGCAGGTTTTTAGCAAAAACAAAGCTTTTATGGTAAAATAACGCGATGTCTGCACCTAAATACGAATTAGAAGCGCTTATGATAGATATCGCAGCTCGCACGTATCTTAAAGCCGACGGTAGAATCCCTCCAGATGAGGCACTGATAAGAACCATGGATCACCTTGGCTTCAGCCATCAAGGATTAGTGCTAAGTTTCGGCGGTTTAAGAAAATATGCCCAGATGTGGCAAGCAGTCTATGACCGGGCCCAAGGGCTCCCCGAAAATGATGGACAAGATACTCTAGCCAAAGCCGCTTAATTATTGACCCAAACAGGGTAAAAAGTTATACTAATCAGGTTATGAAAACGGATATCCATCCCAAAAACTACCGCCCGGTTGTCTTTCAGGATAGCAACGACAACTCTACCATCTTGACCCGCTCAACCGTCGAGACTGAAGAAACCATCACGCTTGATGGTGTGGAATATCCATTGGTCAAGGTCCATATCTCTTCCAGCTCCCATCCCTACTTCACTGGCGAGGAACGGATTGTCGACATTGAGGGCCGGGTAGACAAGTTTAAGGCCCGAGCCGAAACGGCTGCTAAGGCCAAAGCCGAAAAAGTTGCTAAAACTGCTAAGCCGAAGGCACGAAAAGAAAAAGCTGAGTCCCAAAAACTTGGCGATAGGTCGATTAAGCCCAGCAACACTTAACCTTATGTCTAACCTAGAACTAGAACTAATCGAAGCAGAGGCTCGAGCTGTCAACAACCTCTGGGACCACATAGAGTATGGCGCTGAAATCTCTCTCGAAACCCACGACACTATTCAAGAAGATCCAGTAGGAATGATCAGGTTATTGGGTGGATCAGGGTTGAAGCTAAACTTGTCGGATAAAGAACGGTTAGAAAGATACCAGGCTCTTTGTAGATCGGTTACTGAAGATATAGACGATGGTTTAATCGCCTCGACTGGTGAGGGCGATGGTATTTATGGGCGAGACAAGTCAAGGCGTGCAATGTATCAAGATTCCTAATCTTAGCTCCGCTAGTTTGCCTGTACGCTAAACCACAAACCTTGTAATCTATTAATCATGGATGTGCAAGAGCGGAAACTGCGCCAAGAATATGCCGATCTCAAGAAAAAACTTGAAGATCCGGCTATATATTCATCCAAAGAATATCCCGCTCTGGCCCGTCGCCAAGGCCAGCTGGAAAGCTTAATTAGCCTATTTGACCGTAAAAAGAGCCTGAGCGCCCAGTTGCAAGAGGCCAAGTCCATGTCGGCTGAGGCTGAGCTGGCCGAGCTGGCGGCTGAGGAAATAAAGAATTTAGAGGCCAAGCTGGCAGAGGTTGAAGAACAGTTAAGCGCAGCCATGCTAGCCAAAGACCCTAATGATGAGCGTAATGCTATTGTTGAAATCCGGGCGGCAGCCGGCGGTGATGAAGCCAGCCTGTTTGCCGGTGATCTATACCGTATGTACGCACGCTTTTGCGAAACACACGGCTACAAAACTGAGTTATTAAACGAAAGCCCGTCTGAAGCTGGTGGCTTTAAGGAAATTGTTTTCATGATTCGCGGTGAAAGAGCTTATAGGCTGCTCAAGTACGAAGCTGGTGTACACCGTGTACAGCGCGTTCCAACTACCGAAAGCCAGGGCCGCATCCATACCAGCACCGTAACTGTAGCTGTACTACCTGAAGCTGAGGAAACCGACGTTGAGATCAAGCCGGAAGATATTAAAGTCGACGTCTTCCGCAGTAGTGGACCTGGAGGACAATCTGTTAACACCACCGATTCAGCCGTGCGTATTACCCACCTGCCGAGCGGTATTGTGGTCACCCAGCAGGACGAAAAAAGCCAGATTAAGAATAAAGCCAAAGCTATGAACGTCCTTCGCAGCCGCTTGCTGCAAACTAAGATTGAAGAGGAACAGAAACAACTGGGTGATGCCCGCCGGATCCTAATTGGCTCCGGTGACCGCTCCGAGAAAATCCGGACCTATAACTTTCCACAAGACCGCATTACCGACCACCGTATTGGCTACTCCAGGAGTAACTTACCTGGGGCGCTGAATGGCGAGATTGATGATTTAATCGAGCAACTGCAAAGCTACGAACGTCAACTGATTAAAAATGAAGAGTGAGGAGTGGCTCAAACAAGCCACTAACACCTTAAAAGCTGCCAATATAGGTAGCGCTCGACTAGATGCGTTAGTTCTCTTGGAAGACGAAATTGGACGCGATCGGGCCTGGATTCTAGCTCATCCAGAGCGGCCAATATTAGCCCAGTCTCTTAAAAAACTGAACAAAAAGTTAGCTCGCCGGGCTAACCATGAACCATTGGCTTATATCCGCGGTTTTTCGGAGTTCTATGGCCGCCGGTTCAAGGTCAACAAGCGGGTTTTAGAGCCCCGTCCCGAATCAGAAGCCATGATTGACCTTCTAAAAGAACTGAAACTGCCTAAAAACACTTGGCTGGCCGATATTGGCACCGGTAGTGGTGCCCTGGGCATAACCGCAGCCCTGGAACTGCATAACCACCACATTGACCTTTACGATATCGATGCCAGTGCTTTGGCGGTAGCCAGGCATAACTGTGCGCTGCATGAACT
>DATESY010000017.1:0-5840 GCA_035283865.1 Saccharimonadales bacterium (SeqCode) | reverse complement strand
TGTTGCGGCCAAAATTAACAAAGCCGTTTTTAAAGATGCGCTCTAAGGTTATGAACTTATGGTCGCGGTTCATTTTACTTTCAACCGGTGGCTGAGCCTTTTTCGCTAGCCTCATAGCTTGTACTTTCCGACCGCTCTATCAGATATGACCTTGCCGTCTTTAATAGTCACTACCCGACGTTTCAGATAATTGACAATTTCCTGGTTATGGGTGGTCAGCAGTACCGTAGTACCGAACTGGTTAATCTTTTCCAGTACTTTAATTACATCAAAAGCGTGTTTAGGGTCGAGGTTACCGGTCGGCTCATCGGCAATCTAAATCTTTGGTTGGCGGACAATCGCCCGGGCAATGGCGACGCGCTGTTTTTCGCCACCAGATAATTCACGCGGGTAGTTATTCTCCTTGCCCCTTAAACCAACCACGTCTAAAACCTTTGGTACAGTATGTTTAATCTCAGCTGTGGGCAAGCCGGCAATTTCCAGGGCAAAAGCAATATTTTCGGCCACGGTTCTATTGGACAGTAACTTAAAGTCCTGAAAGACCACACCGATCTTACGTCGCAGCAGGGGGATGTCCTTATCTTTGAGCTTATCATAATCCATACCACCGACAATTATCTTGCCAGCCGTCGGTTTTTCTTCACGGGTCAGTAATTTAAACAGAGTCGATTTGCCGGCACCACTTTGGCCGACAATAATAACGAACTCCTTGGGCTCAACATGCAAGCTAACCCGTTCCAGTGCCGACTCTTGTCCATAAGTTTTTGTTACTCTGTCGAGTAAAATCATCAATATTAGTATAACAAACAGCTAAAGCTTTTGCTGCCAGGCATCAGTTAGTGGGTCTAGATTGCCGTCTAGAACTTTTTCCGGCTCAGTTGTTTCATAGCCAGTCCTTAAATCCTTAACCTGCTTATAAGGATGCAGTACATAGCTTCTGATCTGGCTCCCCCACTCTGCTGAGGGGCTGGGACCTTTAATGTCAGCCAGATTTTCAGCGTGCTGTTCTAGCTGCAGTTGAACAAGTTTTGAGCGCAAAATACTAAGCGCTGTTTCCTTATTTTGCAGCTGAGAACGTTCTCTTTGAATAGCCACGCTAATGCCAGTTGGAATATGGCTGACCCGAACCGCTGAATCCGTAGTATTAACCGACTGGCCACCCCGCCCACCGGCCCGGTAAACATCAATTTTGAGATCTTTTTCGTCAATTTGGACCTCAGTTGGTTTATCAATTGAGGGCATAATCTCGACCTTAGAGAAACTGGTCTGGCGCAGGTTATCAGCGTTAAACGGGCTCAAACGTACCAAACGGTGAACGCCATGTTCACCGGCTAGCTTGCCATACAAAAAATCTCCGTCAGAGATCTTAATAGTTACACTTTTTAGACCAGCCTCTTCGCCTGAACTTTGGTCAATAGTTTCGACTTTAAGCTTATGGCTTTCTGCCCAGCGAACATACATTCTTAACAGCATTTGGGCCCAGTCCTGGGCATCGGTGCCTCCAGCACCGGCATAAATGCTCAGAATAACGTCATGGTCATCGAACGGACCACTAAAACGCAGCTCCTTTTTCAACTCTTCAAATTCTTTCTGTAGATCGCTGAACTGATTACTTAGTTCTTTTTGCAGCTGTTCGTCACCACTGGCTGCCAACTCCTTAAGTTCAGCGACATTATTGATCAATTTCTGCCATGGCGAAATACGCCGCGATAAATCAGCCTCGCGTTTACTAATTTCTTGAGCTTTTTGGCTATCCTGCCAAAAATCCGGACTTTGCATCTGTTTTTGCAGAGATTTTTGCTCAGCAGCAAGAACCTCCAAGCCAATTTTCTTGCTAGCTTGTTTCGCCTCACCTAAAAGCTCCTCTAGCTGTTTTTTTAACTGTTCCATTACCTGGCTTTCAGTATAGCTGATTTTAGCGCTTCAGTTCTTATGCCACAGAGGTTGCAGGTGCTGGTTGAGCCGCTGCGCAACTTTTGGATCGGTACCACCCAGCACGCCTATGCCGCCTATGTCTTGATCAAATAATTTGCGCATAGAGCGGGCAATATCTTGTTTTTTAATGGCCTTAATGCGCGTCGGCATGGAGCGGATATCTTCAATGTGGCCATCGAAGAAATAGCGTGAATAAGCGTTGGCTACGCTTTGGACCGTTTGCATTGAGCGCTGGAATGAACCAAGGGCGTATTGCTTGGCATTTTCTAGTTCTTGTTCATCAATCTCGGCATTTTGGACTTTTTTAATTTCTGCCAGCACGATATCGCACAGCGCCGGGGCATTTTGTGGCAAGACCTGGGCACTCAACCACCATTCGGTTATCTTAGAAGAAATGTGATGGCCGGAGCTAACATGATAGACCAGTCCCTGGTCGCGGGCCTGGCCAAAGATACGTGAATAAAGGGTATCGGTTAACATTACCCGCGCCAGACCTAGGGCGTCATCATCTTTTTGGTTAATAATATCGTTAAGGTGGGTGGAGATGATTAGATAAATATTAGGTACAGTCTCATTAGCCATAAAGGTTGGACCTTTGGGTTTTTTGGCTTTTTCGCTGGGCAGCTTGAAGCGAGTTGGGCCTTTGGGCAGCTCCAGTTCTTCTAGCAGGCGCTTAACAGCGGTGCGGCGGCCACGCAGGCCACCGGCGATAATAAAGCGCAAATTTTTGGTAAAATGGGTCTTTTTATAATGCTCAATTAAATCCTCACGATTGACACTATTCATCAGATCAGCGCGCTCAAAATCAGTGGCTATTTTAAAACCAAAATCTTGGCTCATTTTGCCTGACAAGGCCCGGAAGTGATTGTTGGAAAGACTGATCAACTCATCATGTATGTTGCCAAACTCAGCATCGAATTCGGCTTGTAAAAAAAGTGGCTTGGTTAATGAAAATTGTTGGAGTCTGAGTACCCGCTGCCACTCAAAATCGGCGACTTCACCAACATAAGCTACAGAGTAATAGCTAGTATAAGCATTAACATAAGCACCGTTTCGGCTCATCTCGGCATTAAAAAGATTGCGGTCAGGATATTGTTCGTTAGCACCACCTGACACCATGTGTTCCAAAATATGTGGTACCTCCCATTTTTTGTAAGGCACCAAAAACTCACCGGCCCGGAAATTAAACTCATAACTGGTAACTGATGCCCCGGGCACATCGATTAGCAGACCCACCGCGCCGTTCTTCAGTTGGACTTGCGCAACGTTATGCCTCATGAGCTACTTGCGTTTCTTCTTTTTACCGGCTGGTTTTTTACGTCTCTGACGTTCGGCCTTTCGGGCTTTTTTGCGCTGGTTATGCAACCGGGCTTGGCTTACTTGCTCGTCTTTAGCTGCCTTAAAGTCTGATTCTTCAAAATGTTCAGCTTGGACAATCTTACTGGCATTATCGACTGAACGGCCGGCTGCCCGAGTCAGGTCGGTTTCGACGACTTCTTCCAGTTCTTCGCGCAGCGGCTGGGCGTGCATGATAGCCCGGACGATCTCATGGCGCAGGATTAGCTGCATTTCATCAAAGATGCGTTGGGATTGGCGGCGGTATTCGACCAACGGGTCGCGTTGGCCAACGCTGATCCAGTGGATACCTTCGCGCAAATGGTCCATATTTTCCAGGTGCTGCATCCACAAGTTATCCAGTACCTGCAAGTAAACATCGCGCTCGACTTTACGCATAATGTCGGTGCCAAAGACCTTTTCCTGCTGCTCGTATAGCTTCTGGGCCGCCCCGGCAAGCGACGACTCAAATTGGCTAGCCTCGCTGTCAAAGAGTTTATCGAGCGTTTTTTCATCGAGCGGGAAAGTCTCGGTGAGCATAGTTTCAAAATGTTCGCTCAGTGATTCCGGATGAGTGGCTAAGAACTGAGCTTCTTCCCCAATAAACTTTTTGATCCTGGGACTGATATCTTCGGCCCGCAGCACCTCACTGCGCACGGCGTAAATAGCCTTGCGGTGACGGTTCATAACATCGTCATACTTAACGACGTTCTTACGCATATCGAAGTTAAAGCCCTCAACCTTCTTTTGGGCGCCTTCCAAGCTTTTGCTGATCATACGGCTTTCAATCGGCGTGTCATCATCCACTTTTAAACGGTCCATGACCGAGGCGATACGGTCGCCACCATAAATGCGCATCAGGTCATCCTGGCAGGAAACATAAAACTGGGTAATACCAGGATCACCCTGGCGGCCGGTGCGGCCGCGCAGCTGGTTGTCGATACGGCGCGATTCGTGGCGCTCACTACCCAGAACGAATAAGCCGCCAAGCTTTACTACGCCTTCACCTAGTACAATGTCCGTACCACGACCGGCAATGTTAGTAGCCAGCGTTACCGAGCCTTTCTGGCCGGCTTTAGCTACAATTATAGCTTCGCGTTCATTATTCTTAGCATTTAAGACTTCGTGGGTAATGCCGGCCTGTTTAAGCAATGAGCTTAGTAGTTCGTTTTTTTCGACACTGACCGTACCGAGCAGTATCGGCTGGCCTTTTTTATTCAGCTCAGCCACATGGCGGGTAATAGCCCGGAGCTTACCGGCTTCGGATTTATAGATCCGATCGGGCAAATCATCTCTGACCATTGGCCGGTTGGTCGGTATCTCAACCACATTAAGCTTATATATCTGGTGGAATTCTTCACTTTCGGTCATGGCCGTACCGGTCATACCAGCTAGCTTCTTATAAAGCCGGAAGTAGTTTTGGAAGGAAATGGTAGCCAGCGTCATGGACTCTTCCTGGACTTCCACCCCTTCTTTGGCTTCAATCGCCTGGTGCAGGCCTTCGTTGTAGCGGCGGCCTTTTAACAGCCGGCCGGTGAAGTCATCGACAATGACGATCTCACCTTCTTTGCTAACCACGTAATGCTTATCACGCTGGAACAGTACCTCGGCTTTGAGGGCTTGCTCTAGGTGATAGATAGTTCGCAGATTATCCGTCGAATAAAGGCTTTCTATACCCAGAATCTTTTCCACAAACTCGACACCATCATCGGTCAGGATAACGCTGCGGCGTTTTTCATCTTTTTCGAAATGTTCTTTTTCTTTGAGCTGGCGTACTACCCGGGAGAATTGGTCATAAGCCGTAGCACTGGCGGCTGAGGGGGCGGAGATAATCAGTGGCGTGCGGGCTTCATCAATTAAGATGGAGTCAACCTCGTCGACTATGGCATAGTGCAGCTGACGTTGGCGCAGCTGGTCGGTTTCACGGACCATGTGATCACGCAAATAATCGAAGCCGAATTCATTGTTGGTGCCGTAGGTAATATCAGCTTGGTAGGCTTCCTGGCGGGAAGCTGGCCGCAAATGCTGCATGCGCTCATCAAAGTGTTCTTTGTTCTCGAAACTAGGGTCATAGATATATGATTCTTCGGGGATAATTACCCCCACTTCCATACCTAAAAAATGATAAATCTGGCCCATCCAGCCAGCATCTCGCTGGGCCAGGTAATCGTTGACGGTCACGATATGCACGCCCTTGCCCTCCAGGGCGTTCAAATAGACCGGCAGGGTAGCTACTAAGGTCTTACCTTCACCGGTCTTCATTTCCGATACATCACCCTCATGCAGCACCATGCCACCGATTAGCTGGACATCAAAGTGGCGTTGTTTCAATGTCCGGGTTGAAGCTTCACGGACAGCCGCAAAGGCTTCGGGCAAGATTTTATCCAGGCTTTCGCCCTTTTCTAGCCTTTTCTTAAACTCCGCTGTCTGGTCTTTGAGTTGTTTATCGCTCATCTGCTGGTATTTTTCAGCCAGGGCATTAACCTCATCAACGCGCTTTTTCAGGCGTTTAATAGTTGAGGCTTGGGGATCGCCTAAAATACGCTTCAACGGCTTAGTACTAAATTTTA
>DATESY010000016.1:0-2726 GCA_035283865.1 Saccharimonadales bacterium (SeqCode) | reverse complement strand
TTAACCGCCAAAGTTTTCTTTAGCTAAAGAAGTGATAGTGATCGCTTTTAGAATCAGGCGGTAAACAGGTCTCCTAAGGAGGAGACATATGATAGTACTTACTATTGTGCTGGCAATAGCCGGCCTTTTAGTCGGTTCAGGCGGCGCCGTTTATTACAACCGGCGCAGCCAGGGCAAAGTAACCGAAGAAGCCCAAAAAGAACTGGCCAAAGCTAAAAAAGAAGCCGAAGCGCTGGTAAGAAAGGCCCAGGAAGAGGCCGATAAACGCATTGATGAGGCCCGTAAAGACGAGCAAAAGCGGCGTAACGAACTAAAAGATTTAGAGAACCGGCTGCTGGAACGCCAGGAAGCGCTAGACAAAAAGCTCGACGAGCTGGATAAGCGTAGCCAAGGCCTTAGAAAAACCGAAGATGAAGTTGAGGCTCTAAAAAACGAAATCCGGGAAATCAGGAAGAAGCAGCAAGACAAGCTGGAAAAAATCGCTAAGCTGACTAAAGCTGAAGCCAGCGAAAAATTGATGCAAATGACCGAGCGGGATGTCAAGGACGACCTTGAAGGCCTGGTTGCTAAGTTGCAAAACGAGGCCAAGGAAAATGCCGAAGAGTTAGCAGCCACGGAGCTGGTTAGTGCCATGGAGCGCATGGCCAGCGAAGTTACAGCTGAGCGTACAGTTACTTCGGTAAAGCTCGAAGACGAAGAGATGAAGGGCCGCATCATTGGTAAGGAAGGCCGAAATATCCAAGCCTTTCAACGGGCCACCGGCGTAGACATCTTAGTTGATGAAACACCGGGCATGGTCGTTTTGTCCAGCTTTGATCCAGTCCGCCGCGAGGTAGCCCGTCAGGCCATGGAAATGTTACTTAAAGACGGCCGGGTACACCCAGGCCGCATTGAAGAGGTAGTGGAAAAAGCCCAGGCTCAAGTCCAAAAGGATGTTGTCCGGGCCGGCGAGGACGCCGCCCGTGAAGTTGGTATTGTTGGTGTGCCTAAAGAAATTCTGCAACTGCTGGGGGAGCTTAAGTACCGCACTAGCTACGGCCAGAATGTTCTTAAGCACAGCGTGGAAATGGCTCAGCTGGCTGGCGTATTAGCTGAAGAAATCGGTGCCAACGCCAAAACAGTTAAATACGCTGCCTTAACCCATGATATTGGTAAAGCTCTATCTCATAAGGTGGAGGGCAAACACCACCACATCAGTGGTGAAATGCTTAGAAAATACGGGGCACCTGAAGAAGTCGCCCATGCGGCTGAAGCCCACCACGACGACATTGATGCCACCACCACCGAGGCTTTAATTGTCCGGGTAGTTGACGCCATATCTGGCGCTCGTCCAGGTGCTAGAAACATTAGTGCCGAGAACTTTGCCGAGCGCATGAAAGATCTGGAAAACACTGCCACTGGTTTTGACGGTGTGGAAAAAGCCTACGCCATTAGCGCTGGTCGTGAGGTCAGAGTTTTTGTAGTGCCCAAACAAATAGATGATCTTCAGGCTATCCGCTTGGCCAGAGATGTTGCCAATAAGATTGAATCGACCATGCAATACCCAGGCACCATTAAAGTCAATGTTATTCGAGAAACTAGGGCTATAGAATTTGCTAAGTAGCTGGTCGGGGTGAAAGGATTTGAACCTTCGACCTCCGCGTCCCAAACGCGGCGCGCTAGCCGGACTGCGCCACACCCCGAAAATTTCACTAGGGCAGCGGTTTTGCTGCCCCAAGTGAAAGTTTTTGTTTCAGCCAAATTATAACAAAAAACAGATTAGACGGCTATTTCTTAGCCTTAGCTTGATAATAAAGAGTAGTCGTAAATATAGTACTAATAACTCTCAGCAAGACATAGCTGCTGGCACCTAAAAGAGCCGTCACAATCCAGCCAATAGCATGAGTCGTTCGTCCATTAAACCACCAGCTTTCTATAAGCTTCGGCAGGAAGCTTATAGATCCCAGCAGCAAAATAGCCAAGAAAGTTCCAAACCTTATCACCAAACTTTCCTTCCAAAGTTGCCCAAGTGTATCAACCGAATGCCGAAGCGTTTCATAGACACCTTTTTGACCGGTCATAATAGCTGGCGCTAACTGGGACATACTCAACGAAAAAGAACTGCTGATAGCTTCAAAAATGCCTCTTGGGCTGGTCATCTTCCGGCGTTGAGCCATAATTCCCATCGGTAAAAAGAAAATAGCTAGTAGAGCAAACTTACTGACTCGGAAAAACCTTCTGGCTACAACCCTGAGGCCATAAAACAGGGAAGTTGGCCTGCCCTCCAACTGAGCCAAAGTAGAGGCCGCAATCATGCAGGTAAAATAAGAGGTTACAAAAATAGTGTAAAAGACCGAAAAGGTGACTAACCCTAGCTGCACCAGCAGCTCATTGGGGGCAGCCTTGGTTACTTGGTCTATAACCTCCGGTTGCTGCACCCGATTCCACATGGAAAATACCAAGCGGCCGACAATTGGTGAGGTTAGTAGGATAAAAATAATGGCGCTGTAAGGATAAATTAGCATCTGGGGGTGTTTTCTTAAGCTTTTAAAGCCTTGCCTGACAACCGTCCAGGCACCATTGAAGGACTGTCTGATGTGTCTAACGAATGTGCCGGCTGACATGCTTGTCTTTATATCAGCTCGTATTCAAAAGGGCAAACCGTTGCTATAGTATGAGGCTAGGCTTTCGGGGATTGGCGCAGCCTGGTAGCGCGCACCGTTCGGGACGGTGAGGTCGGCGGTTCA
>DATESY010000015.1:0-4992 GCA_035283865.1 Saccharimonadales bacterium (SeqCode) | reverse complement strand
GCCCGGTAGTTCACAAAACGTGCCGGAAGCGGTTACAAAAACCTTCAATACTCTTGAAGACTTCAAGGCTAAAATGACCGAAGCTGCCATAAACCGCTTTGGTTCCGGTTGGGCCTGGTTAGTCAAGCAGGGCGAAAGCTTAGAAGTTTACTCTACTGCTAATCAAGACAGCCCATTAATGGAAGGCAAAAATCCAATCCTCGGGATCGACGTCTGGGAACATAGCTATTACATAAAGTATAAATGGAATAGAGCAGGGTATATTGAAGCTTGGTGGAACGTGGTTAATTGGGATGTTGTTGCTCAGCGTTTAAATACTTAACAGGTTAAGTATTTTGGGTAGGTGGCTTGTTTTTGGCTTTGGCCTTTTCAACAGCTTTATTAGCTGCGCTTTTGGCTCTATCAAGGTGTCTCTCGGCCCAGGCGAACTCCAGTGACAAAATAAATAGGCCGGCAACTGTTACCAAAAGGCCTGGGCCGGGTAGAGGAATCAGGATTAAACCGACTACCAGTACTGAAAAGCCAAGTGTACCAATGGCTACTCTTCGCAAAAATTTAGCTGTTCTTCTCATAATCTAAACTCTAAAAATAAAGCCAACCCCCAGGCCAAGAACCGTTGCTAAACCGCCCACAACTAGGATTTTTAGACCACCTTTAAATGGCCGGCTGTGGAGTAGGCGGCCTTTGATATAACCAAGCAGGAAAAGGCCAGACAGAGCGAAGATAACACTTAGGATTAGTGATGTGGGGTAGACAAAAACTAGAACTGGAGCTAGCGGGATCATCCCGGCAAAGAAATACGAGGCTAGCATCAGCAGACCACTGGCTGCCGGACTATCCCGGTGCCTTTTTAGCTTATCTAGCTCCTGTACCGCATCATCGCTTAAATATTCACCGGCAGCCATTGACACAGATTCAATCACAATGGCTACCAAACCACCCAAAACAACAATTCTTTTATTTTCGGCTCCGACACTAAGTCCGGCAATCAGGCCGGTAGTTGATACCAGGCTATCCTCGATACCGAACAAGACGCTCCGTAAATACTCCTTTTGGATGGCAGCCATAGTGCTAAGTATAGTAGCCTTTGGAATTGGGCGATAGCTTGGATATGAGATTAACAGGAGTAAATATTGGGGAACGGCTAAAGCTTACCAGTCTGGAATATATTATAGGCAAAAATGAAACAAGCCTGCCGACAGGCAGGTAAAGCAATGCAAAAACTTCGCTCTTACTTTAAGCGGCTACGGCCAATTCAGGCCTCTCCCAATTCTTAATTATTTCGCGCGGATCCAAGAAGACTCTGTCTGTGCGTTCATCGCCTGGACTGGCGAACACTTCTAGTTGCACGAGGCTACCGCGTTCGTCGCGATGAGGTATCCAGCCAGTAGAGTAAATTGCATCTCTTTCTTTATGACGTTGAACTACGTTATCGAATGAAGCTGAAGTTAGTAAGGGTTCCTGGCTTATATTGTCTATCGATAGTACACCATCTTCATCCTTAACCATCCTGGCGGAACCGATAGAATATGCATACTTTCCATCTACTATGCTGATGCCATGGATTAGACTAAAAGCTTCGCGGTCATTAGTCCATTCTGGAGACATGCAGGTGCCCATTTTCCACTTAGCCCACGTAATATTCGTGGGGAGTTCTATATACTGCCGATGTTCTACTACATCCCCTGCAATATCAAATACCTGAAACCGATGATGATTTTCTCGGCCTTCTGGCCTAAACATAAAGGAATTGGGACCAATTGCTGTTATATTCTTTCCTGCTACATTTTCACCTACTGGGGTTGTTTGGTCGCCGCTTCCCAGAACTCTAATAACTTGAGGTTCTATAGGTGTCCCCTCCATCAATTTTTCGGTAGAAGTAACCAGTACTGCAGGGTACGGGGTCCCATTCTGGTCTACGGCAGTAAGTCCAAAAATAAGCCTGCCGTCGTTCAACAATAGTGCTCTGGGATCTTCAAGCAAAGGCTCCCCGACTTTGGGTCGCCAAACTTCTCTAGTCAGGTCGGGTATGATCTTACCGTCTGGACCTAGAACCCTAAGCGCTAAAGGACCAACATCAGGTCCTCCTCTGATAACAGGCTCTTCGCCAGTAGCAGGAGCAGGCTCTTCGCCAGGAGCAAGTTCTTCATCGGTCATCTCGATAAAACGACCTAATAAATAAATCTTGCCGCCAACCTTCCAGGCTGCTGGATTATAAATTCCTGCCATACCTTCTAATTTTTCGGGTTTTCCAATGGCTATTTTAGCTAATTCTAAAGAAACAGGTTTTATTTCATCTGGGGTGGGCAAGCCTTCTGCTGTCATCGTAATTCCTCCTAATCCTAATGGAATTTTTAAAGAGTCCTCTGCTATGGGCAGGGGCCGCTCTGCTGAGCCCATAGAGGTTCGTTCTGCTGGTGGAACATTCATAATGTCTGTTTTGGCCAATATTTATTATAGTAGTGTATAAGCATAACTATAGTACTCTTTTATAAAACTGCAATAGCTGGCTGGGGAAGAGGGACTCGAACCCCCGATCCTGGGACCAGAACCCAGTGCCTTACCACTTGGCCATTCCCCAATAACAGATAGCAATTATACTCTAAACACTCTCTATAGACCAATCCAAGCAGTGCGAAATTTTATTCAGCAATCACAAAGGCCTATACTAAAATAGCTTGACCCTAAAGAGGAACTGGTCATGCTGCTGCATGACCTCGGCCAAAGTGTCGCCACCGCTACATAGCTTTTCTTAAATGACCGCTACTACCGTCATGCCGTTGCTTACTTTTGAATTTAGGCCGATACTTCCTAACCACTGTTTTTCTAGGACCGGTAGCTTCGGCGGCACCCTCAATGCCTTCGTCGTAGGCCTCTTGCTCATCAAGCCCGGTATCAAAGGCCGGGTGGTTCTTTTGCAACCTCTCATGCTCAGCCAGCAACCTCTCCAGTTTGTCCTGTGCTGGTGGTGAAAAAGGCCGGTCAAAATCGCCAGCTAATTTCTGCTGGTTTTCTTCCTCATTAGTTTCCTGGTCTAGTGATTGCACAAAAACTCCTCGCTCTTTTAGCGTATTTTACTTGATTAAATCCCGTCTCCGCTTATTAGTCAGTTAAATTTCTGACAAAACCGAGTGAAATATTTAATTGATAGTTTAAGCACATTAACATTTTTTTATGCAGAGTAGCTTGATGGCGGGGTCGGGCGGTGATGGTGGCGTTTCTTAAGCTTGGCTAGTTCTAGCTTAGCCGAACTATGGTGCAGCAGGCGGTGAGCCTCATTCAAGGCCGTCTGGTTAGGCGCACTCTTAATTAGCTCCTGGGCCCGCTTAAGAGCAGCAGCCGCTTCAGCTTCACTGACTTCCTCAGTAGATGTGACTTCATCAGCTATAAAGCGGACGGTTTTGCCATCAACCTCAACTATGCCGCCGCTAATGGCAAAGTTCTCCAGGGCGCTATCCGGGTCGCTGCTTTTTTTCCTGATACGCAGGACACCTGGTTGGGCGGCCGAAATCATCGGCATGTGCTGCTCAAAGATACCGACCGTACCGGCCCGGGTCGGTACCAGGACCTCATAGGCTTCATCATCAAACTTGGTGCCGCCGACCGATACCAGCTGGAAACGCATCATTTTTTAACCTTCTTAAGTGCTTTAGTTTTAGTCTCTTTAAGTTGCCCAATGGCGCCCTTCATGTAGAAGGCCTGTTCGCTTTTGCCATCGTGCTTACCATCTAGGATTTCTTTGAAGCCTTTGATAGTCTCGGCAATTGGCACATAAGCGCCGGGGATGTTGGTAAAGACTTCGGCGACGTGGAAGGGTTGAGTCAAGAAACGCTGAATACGACGGGCCCGGGCGACCAGTTGCTTGTCTTCTTCAGACAGTTCTTCCATGCCTAAAATAGCGATAATATCCTGCAAATCCTTATAACGTTGCAGGACGCGCTGGACCTCACGAGCAACTTGGTAATGCTCCTCACCGACAACTTCCGGATCAAGTAGCGTGGAGCTGGAGTCCAGTGGATCAACCGCCGGGTAAAGCCCCAGCTCGGTCAAAGACCGGCTAAGCACAACCGTTGAGTCCAGGTGGGCAAAGGTCGTAGCTGGTGCCGGATCGGTCAGGTCGTCAGCTGGCACGAAAACGGCCTGGACAGATGTAATTGAGCCGGTCTTGGTCGAAGTAATGCGTTCTTGGAGGGCACCCATCTCGGTTGATAAATTAGGCTGATAACCAACAGCGCTGGGCAATCGGCCCAGCAAAGCTGAAACCTCACTACCGGCTTGAGTAAAGCGGAAAATATTGTCAATGAACAACAAGACGTCATTGCCGGCATCCCTGAAACTTTCGGCAATGGCCAGGCCGCTTAGCCCGACTCTCAGGCGGGCACCGGGCGGTTCATTCATCTGGCCAAACACCAGAGCTGTTTTATCTAATACACCGGATTCTTTCATCTCGTAATACAGGTCGTTACCCTCACGGGTACGTTCACCGACGCCGGCAAAGACACTGCGGCCTTTGTGGAATTTGGCGATGTTATTGATTAGCTCAGCAATAAAGACAGTTTTGCCAACACCGGCACCGCCGAACATACCGACTTTGCCGCCTTTGGCCATCGGGCAGATAAGGTCAATGACTTTAATGCCGGTTTCAAAGATCTCCACTTTGACGCTTTGTTCGGTCAGGGCAGGGGCAGCACGGTGGATTGGCCCGAGCTCAGCCTTGGTTGGCGCCGGCTGGCCGTCAATCGGCTGGCCAATGACGTTGAACATTCGACCCAGTGTAGCGTCACCAACCGGCACCTTAATTGGTGCGGCGCTGTTAGTGACGCTGGCCCCACGGGCCAAGCCGTCGGTCGGGCCAAGAGCAATGGCCCGCACAGTAGTTTGGCTAAGGTGCTGGGCGACTTCCAAAATTAAATCACCCTCTTTGCGCTCAACTACCAGGGCGTCGAAAATGGCTGGTAGACGGCCGGCAAATTCAACATCGACAACCACACC
>DATESY010000014.1:0-5884 GCA_035283865.1 Saccharimonadales bacterium (SeqCode) | reverse complement strand
CGGATAAACCGTAAGCCGGGTTCTGTTTTAGCTAGCCATCTATCTAGTCTATGGGTCGCCCCATAGATCGAGCGGTTCTTATGATCGTGCCGCGAGTGGGCTCCTCTATGTGCGACATATCTCCTTGCAGCCGGCAGGGTTTACCTCTTGCGTTAGTCACCTAACGCAACTGTGGGCTCTTACCCCACTCTTTTCACCATTTCCGTTTCCTTTAGGGAATCGGTTGTGTTGTTTCTGTGGCACTTTCCCTGGGGTTACCCCCGGTTGCCGTTAGCAACTGCCATTGCCCATGTGCTGCCCGGACTTTCCTCCCGCTAAAAATAGCGGGCGGCTAGTCGTAAGTCCGACGCCAGATAGGATTATAGCATAAAAGGAACTAAAGTGCACGAGCTTTTTGATCTAAAATGCGGTTGACTTCGTCATCGGCCTCTTTGTTCATTAGCCGTGGCACGTGAGTGAAAGAAATCTCGGTAAAGTTATTAGCTAATTCTTTAACTTGGCGATAGAGCGGCTCTAAGTCCTTGTTTTTAATTTTATAAAGACCATTTAACTGTTTAACGATCAGTTCGCTGTCCATGAACACATTTAGTTTTCGGACACCAAGAGCCTTTACTTTTTGTAATCCTTTCAATAAAGCTCGGTATTCGGCTTGGTTGTTGGTGGCTATACCGATGTAAAAACCAGACTTTTCTACAACGTTGTCATCCATTTCACAGATTACAAAGGCGCCGGCTGAGTGGCCGGGGTTACCCCTTGAGCCGCCATCGGTATAGAGCTTTACTTCACCCATATTACTTTCTTTGCTTTTTTGTAAAGTACGAAGAACAATCTTCTTGGCCTCATCGTCCATGCCGGCTCTACTATAGGACAAACTAAAAAGGACGTTAACCTTATAGCCGTGGTCAAAAGCATCATAGGCGGTAGCAAGAATACAGGCCTCGGTATCAATGCCACATATATCTATCTCTTCTATCCTTCTCTCTTGGATTTTTTTGAGCAGTGCATCAGGCTGTTTAAGTGCCGAGTAAGTATGCTTTTCAAAAGTATTCTCTTTAGTTGCTAGTTCGCTAAACTCTTTTGGCAAGACAAGGTCTTTCTTACTTCGGCAACTCTTCCACCCCAGTGATTTCTCCCAGTTAGAGCCTGGTAGATTGCGAAATTTGGTAAAGGCAATGAAATCATAATCCGCGGAACGAATATGTTTGGCTATTTTTGCTGGTAAGTCTTTGGGAGACCTTTCCAGGAAATAACTCTGGACATCTATAACAAGCAACGCTTTCTGCATAGAACCATCATAACAAATGGTCGGGGTGACAGGGCTCGAACCTGCGACCTCACGGCCCCCAGCCGTACGCGCTAGCCAACTGCGCCACACCCCGTGGGGTACGGGCTTAGCTTACTGTAAACACTCTTAGAAATACAAGGAGGCCGATGGGGGGCACTAAAATTTACTCTGCTGACGCAAAGTGGGTGTCCGCACTAGCGGTCCACGGACTGCTAGCATATGAGACTCCCTAATCTAATCTATTCAGAAAATTTATTGTGCCAGTCTCTCACCGACCTGGCTTCATTATAACATTAGGATTATAAGATCAAACTGGGGGCTAGATTGTGAACCAGGTTAACCATCAGATTACCTACCGGGTTACCGAAGCCACTGAACTGCAGAAAGAAGACCAGTAGGAGTATGCCAGCTATGCCGATAGATTCAACTGATTCCATAAATTGTTTCAGGGCCCGCGGCGCAAAAGCATACAGCACCCGCGAGCCATCCAGTGGCGGCCAGGGGATCATGTTAAAGACAAACAGACCAATGTTTAGGACGATGCTTATCTTAAGCACTGTGTAAAATGTACTGCCAAGTTCTGGGTTAAACTGGTTGAATAAAAAGGCGGCAAAAATAGCCAGTACCAGATTAGTGATCGGTCCGATGGCCCCGACAATCGCCCCGCCCCACTGGCCGTATTTCAAGCGGTTAAAGTTTACCGGCACCGGTTTGGCAGCACCAAACAAAAAAGGGCTGCCACTTAGAAGTAGTAGCAGCGGTACAGCCACCGTCCAGATGGGATCAATGTGCGGTAGCGGATTTAAAGATACCCGGCCTAGCAGACGAGCGGTATCATCACCCAGCTGATCGCTGGCAAAAGCGTGCATCATCTCATGGATGGCCATGGATATTAAAAGCACCGGTACTAAAACAAGTAAGCCCAGGATGGTTTCGTTCATTGGTATTAGTATAACTTAGGTCACTGGAAGCAGTACGGTCTTAATGTTGGGCAAAGATTTATAAGTTTCATAAAGGGGTTTATCGAAGGTCAAAAACTGGCCTTGGCCAGATCTTATGGCCACAGCCAGCTGCAACGCATCCTCAAAGTCTTCATCCCTGGCATTAGTAAATGCCCACTCAAAGTCGGCTGGTTCAAGGGCCAGCATTTCATAATCGTCCAAAAAAGCCCTCAAAGTAGCCATATCCGTCCGCTCCAGCCCAAAGTGGACAACTAAATGAGCGGTTAAAGCTGATATAACACTTCTACCGGCATACTGCTTGATGACTTTGCGGGCAGCTGCTTGCTTGGGCCTTGCCAAAATAACTTCCAGCAGCACATTGGCATCGAAAAAGACTTGGCTAGGTGGCATACTTTTTAGCTATGGACTTAGAGTAAAGTTCTTTTAAGGGAGTCTTGGGATCATAGGATGACGGCCGCTTGGCGGCTTTATCGAAAGCTTTCAAGCCGGCCAGCAGCTCTTTATCTTTACCGCCAGCCCGCAGTGGTTCAAGCTTAAGCGGCTGCTTAAAACGGTGCGTGATAATTATCTCCTGACCGCTGTTAACACGGTCAAAGATTTCATCTAGCTTGTGGCGCAACTCGGTAGCCCCAACTATATTCTTTGATAGATTCTTCATGCTTTAAATGTAAGTTAAATTTAACTTAAAGTCAATAGCAAATAATTAGACCAGGCTGTTGATTTTATCTGTTAATCCCTGTAGAATTGGCACTTGATTATGCAACGACTGGATTTTGATAAAAAAGGCAAACAGCATGGCCATAACGTCAGCCATTCCAAGCGCCGCACCAAAAAAGTCTGGAAGCCTAATTTGCAGACTAAAACGCTGACCGTTGATGGCCAGAAGCTAAAAGTCAAAATTAGCACTCAAGCCCTGCGGTCTTTAAAGAAAAAGGGCTTGATTTAACCTATTGACGCTCGAGAACAATCAGATGGGTTGTATCTGTCAGGTCTGTGGGCTTGGGCCTGTATTTAGCCAGTGTTTCACTCGGCTCCATGGCTAGGCCTTTAACCGCTTCCGCCAGCTCCACCTGGGGAACTTCATATTTAATAGTTTTATCAGCATAGTGGGTGGGTATGACAGCTTTTGGTTCAATCTGCTTAATAAGCTTCAATGCTCCTATCCCGTCAAGGGTATAACCAGCATTGCCAACCGGTACGACCACTATGTCCACCGCACCGATTTGTTCCAGCTGCTCATCACTCAGGTCGGGATAAATATGCCCCAAGACCGCAACTTTCAGATCATCAGCAGCGATAGTATAAATAATGGCGCCCTGCTTACCCTCTTCGTCCATATGAGCTCTGGCAGCCACGCCGTGGATAACCACGCCAGATATCTCATACTCACCTGGCCTATCGGCCGAGAAACGGCAGCTACGGTCCGGAACGGCGGCAAATGTCTTAAGACTTATGTCGCTTGGTTTGGTGATTGATTTAAGACCCAATTTGTCCAGGTTGTCATCAATGACTATCTGGGCCTTTTTGGTGGTAATCCGCAGACAATTGGCCCCAAAATAAGATAGTTCCATCAAAAACCCCTATTTAACTTTTAAATCCTGGGTATTGATTATAACCTGTTTTTTGGCACCCAGAACGTTAATGATAAAACGGTCGTTTATCTGCAGACGGTATTTGTAGTTATCCAGGCTAATAACCGTATAGCGCAGCTCTTTATTCTCACTGGCCTCAAGATCAGAAATGAACTTGGCAACTTTGGCCTGGTTAACATCTCCGACGATCAAAACATCTATACCGGCTGCCTCATCTCTAGTGAACTGGCCACTTAGCAGAGCTAGTTCGACGTGACCAGTGGCCCGCAAGCCTTTGGCTAGTGGATGCTCGGCTGAGACATCGACTTTAGGCTTAGAAGTGACTCTTTTAGGTGCTTTTCCTTCCTCCACAACTGGCTCCGGCTCCATTTTGGCGCCGCCAAAGATAGCTACCAGGGGTTTATAGTGTTCATAGCTTTGGTTAACTTCGTAATAAAGGCGGTTATTATTAGCGTCAGACGTGATAATGCCAATACTCAATAGGTTTGCCAGTTCACGGCGTACAGAGTTAATTTGCTCATCAATCTTACGTGTAATTTCGCGCACATAAAATGAGCGGTTTGGGTTGGTAAAAAACAAACCTAGCAGCTTAACCCTGGTTTTTGATCCAAATAGTTGCTCGAACATTTCTCCCTCTCTGCTGATATTGTAACAGAATTTTCTAACAGATAGTAAACTAGGTGTTCAGTTGTCTTTTTATGTAGCCGTAGGCTTGTTCAGCAGAGCCAAACCAGTGGATAAATTTGTTGCGTTTGAACCAGGTTTTTTGCCGCCGGGCGTACTGCCAGTCGGCTTTTTTAAACTTTTTTATAGCTCCAGCTTCAGTGATTTTACCAGCCAGCACCTCCAGGCAGATTTTATAGACTATACCACCGGTAGCTTCTAAAGCCTCTTCCCCATATTTGTTAAGCAGTTGCTGGCTTTCAGTCAATATGCCACCTGCAAAAAACCGCTCGGCTCTTTGGCTAATACGCTTTTTTAAGATGTCATCAGGCGGCAGAATGCCGATCAAGATAACACCTTCGGATAAGCGCTGGCGTCTGGAACCAGCCTGGCCTTTGGTCTCGATAGTCCGGATTAAGTGGCGTTTATTTTTAAAGTTCACTGGCATCGATAGCCCCATTTGGCGGATAGTTTCTTGTAAAGCTTCAACGCTCATAGTCTCTAGCTGCTGGCGCCTGAGCAGATCAGCGTCCGGGCGGAAGCCAAAAGCAAATATAACGCCGTCGATATACAGCCCGGTACCACCGACCAAAACCGGCAGTTTACCCCTGTTCTGAATATCTTTAATGGCCGCTTCAGCATAGTTCTTAAACTTGGCAGCCGTAAAGCGCTGGCCCGATTCAACCAGGTTTAAACCCCAGTGCGGTACCAGTTTCTGGTCTGCTTTAGTCGGTTTGGCTGTTCCAATATCCATGTCCTTATAAACCGTGCGTGAGTCGGCAGCAATGATCTCGCCGCTAAATTCCTGGGCAACTCTCAGCGCCAAACCAGACTTGCCGCTGGCTGTCGGCCCGACTATAACAACGAGCTTTGGCCTTTGGCCTGCGGTTGCCATAATAGTTCCTCAAGCTTAACCCGATAATCTTCGTCGACGTAGACGCCCTCGGCCTCTAGCGCCTTTTTGTGCCCCCCGTAGCCGTCCGGATAACCACTGGCCAGTCCGCCATCTTTGTTAACAACCCTTTGCCAGGGCAATTTTGCAGGCCCCCTATGAGCTATCTGGCCCACTTCCCAGGCCGCCCACGGCGCCCCGGCCAAAGCGGCTAGTTGGCCGTATGTCATAAGCTTACCCTTAGGTATCTGAGCAACTAGCGCATATACTCGCTGTTTAAAGTCTGCATCAACTCTTTGCATTAAAATACTCTAAAACTGCCGGCCAGTTCCTTACTTTAATAACGTTTTTAGGCAAATTATTAACCCTGGTCCATTTATAGTCACCAAAGAGTAAAGCTGTTATACCAGCATCAGCGGCGGCTAAACAGTGCTTAGGCTGGTCGTCTACAAGATAGTCGGCTCCGATTTCCCTGCAAACCTCCGCCTTA
>DATESY010000013.1:0-5332 GCA_035283865.1 Saccharimonadales bacterium (SeqCode) | reverse complement strand
AAGAATTTATCTGGTGTAAAGCCATTGAAGAGCGTAAGGCTCGGGTGCTGGAAGAAGCCGGCTTTGATATGACCCTCGACGGCCAAGATTCTTTCTCGGTCCAATACCAAAACGCCAACAACTCGGTCCGCGTCAGTGACGAATTCATGAAAGCCGTAGAAAACAGCGAGGATTGGGACTTAAAAGCCGTTACTACGGGGAAGACGCTGCAAACGCTCAAAGCTCGTGATATATTCCACCAAATCGCTGAGGCCGCCTGGGAGTGTGCCGACCCAGGTATGCAATTTGATACCACCATCAACCGCTGGCACACCACTCCCAATGCCGGCCGTATCAATGCTTCCAACCCCTGTAGCGAATATATGCATCTGGATAACTCAGCCTGTAATCTAGCCAGTATTAATCTGCTTAAATACTTAAAAGACGACTTTAGTTTTGACATTGCAGCCTTCAAACACACCGTCGAGCTGATGTTCACCGCCCAGGAAATTCTGGTCGGCTACAGCGAATACCCGACTAAAAACATTACTAAGAATGCCAAAGCTTATCGTGAATTAGGTCTTGGCTATGCCAACCTGGGTGCTTTACTTATGGCCCAAGGCTTGCCCTATGACAGCGATGAAGGCCGGGCCCAAGCCGCAGCCATTACGGCTCTTATGACCGGCCATGCTTATGCTACCAGCGCCCGGCTGGCCAAACGGGTTGGCCCGTTTGCCGGCTACGATCAAGACGTCCAGGGCATGAATAAGGTACTACGCATGCACCGCGACGAAGTTAAAAAGATTAACCCGGCAATGGCCGCCGAAGAACTGCTGTCGGCTGCCGCTAGTGCCTGGGATGAAGCTGTGGAGCTGGCCGAGCTTTACGGTGTACGCAACAGCCAGGCAACGGTTTTGGCGCCGACCGGTACCATTGGTCTAATGATGGACTGTGATACTACTGGTATTGAGCCAGACCTGGGCCTGGTGAAGGTTAAGAAACTGGTCGGTGGCGGTACCATGCACATCGTTAACCAGACTGTACCTAGAGCCCTAAAAGCTTTGGGTTACAACAAGGCCCAAATCGATGACATCGTTAACTACATCGACATTGAAAAAACTATTTTAGGCGCCCCGCACCTTAAAAAGGACCACGAACCGGTCTTTGCCTGTTCGATGGGCGATAACGCCATCCACTACTTAGGCCACGTTAAGATGATGAGCGCGGTCCAACCTTTTATTTCCGGTGCCATTTCCAAGACCGTTAATATGCCCGAAGACGTCAGCGTTGAAGATGTTGAACAGCTACACATGGATGCCTGGAAAATGGGTCTAAAGGCCGTGGCTATTTACCGCGACAATTGTAAAGTTGCCCAGCCGCTATCGATGGCTAAAAAAGAGGGCAATGAAGAGTTAGTTAAAGTCATAACCACCGCACCAGCTGTTTTAGCCCAAGCCATTACCGAGAGCTTAATACCTCACGCTGCTGCCCGACGCGAACTACCCCGTATGCGTAATGCCAAAAACTTTAAATTTACTGTCGCTGGTACCCGTGGCTATGTGATAGTTGGTGAATACGATGACGGCACGCCCGGTGAATTGTTCATCAGCAGTTCCAAAATGGGCTCCACCCTGCGCGGTGTCATGGATGCTTTTGGTATAGCCGTCAGTTACGGTCTGCAGTATGGTGTACCGCTTAAAAATTATGTCCGGGTGTTTGCCAATACCAGCTTTGCCCCAGCTGGCATCACCGATGATCCGGAGATCCGTACTGCTAGCTCACTAATTGACTATATTTTCCGCCGCCTGGGTAAAACTTATCTGAGCTTTGACGAGCGTTTGGAGGTTGGCCTGGCTTCCATCGATGAACAGCCGGAAGGCCAAACTAGCTTACTGGCCGATGTGGTACCGCAAAGTGCCGCCTTAGAACAAGCCTTAAAAGAAGTAGTTGACGCTGAAGCGGTGATTAACGAGGCAATCACAACTGTCGCTGCTAGCACTGCTGACCTAGCTAACTTAGAGCAAAAGGCTAAACCACAACACTTAACAGTAGAAAACACTGCCCGTCCGGATGATGATGCACCACTGTGCTATAACTGCGGTAACCAGACCCAAAAAGCCGGTAGCTGCTATGTTTGTACGGCCTGTGGCTCTACAACTGGCTGCAGTTAAACTGGTACAATAAGCCAAGATGAAAGTCATGGTGCTTTACCATCCGAATTCCGAACAACAAGGCATAATTGAAGATTTTAACCGCGATTACGAACGTTTTAAACGTAAGAAATTAGAGCTGGTTAGCCTGGAAACACAAGCCGGCGCCGATTACGCCCGGCTGTATGACATTACCCAATACCCAGCCTTCCTGGCTATTAGTGATAGTGGCACCATGCAGCGTATGTGGCAGGGCAACCCGATGCCGCTGATGGATGAGCTGGACTATTACACTAAGGATCAAGACCCAATGAGTCTAGCTGGCGGCGTCTCACACCGTTTAAAGGTTATTCAGCCATTAACACTTCAGCCTGCCACCGCTGTTATTTAGCCCAACTTTAGGATAAACTTAACTTTGTGAGTGAGATCAAAAAGTCAGCTACTGCCTTGGCCGAAGAGGAGATATTAAAGCTTTGGGCCAAGGAAAAGACCTTTGAGAAAAGCCTGTCCAACCGCAAGGGTAAGCCATACTTTAGCTTTTACGATGGCCCGCCGTTTGCCAATGGCCTGCCACACTTTGGCCATTCACTTGTCACCGGCATTAAGGACGCAATGCTGCGTTATAAGACTATGCGGGGCTACTATGTGCCCCGGCGTAATGGCTGGGATTGCCATGGTCTGCCGGTGGAATATGATGTTGAGAAGCAATTTGGAGTTAGTGGTAAGAAGCAAATCTTAGAACTGGGGCTGGAAAAATTCAACGCGGCCTGCCGCGATTCCATTTTTCGCTACAAGGCCGATTGGGAAGCCTTTTTAAATCGTTTTGGCCGCTGGAGTGATTATGAAAACTATTACGCGACAGTTGATACCAGCTACACCGAAAGCGTCAGGTGGATATTGTCTGAGATTTACAAAAAAGGTTTGCTTTATAAGAGCTTTAAATCTTTACCGTACTGCCCACGCTGTGCTACACCTCTATCCAACTTTGAGCTTAATGAAGGCTACAGGGACAATGTACCCGACCCAAGTGTTTTTGTAACCTTTCCGCTTAAGGATGATCCCAAAACTAAACTGCTGGCTTGGACAACTACCCCGTGGACCTTGCCGGCTAATGCCGCTTTGGGCATCAATGCTAAAGCCGACTATGCTTACGTGAAGTTAAAAGGAGATGGCTCTACGCTTATTTTAGCTAAAGCCCGCCTGGATGTACTGGACTTGCGAAAAAGTCAGTACCAGCTCTTAAAAACAGTGAAAGGCCAGGATTTAATAGGCCTGCGCTACCAGCCACTCTACAATATTGATAAGCAGCAATTTACTAAGGACCAGCTGGACAATGCCTGGCAGGTTTTGGCTGAAGACAGTGTCAGCCTGCAAGACGGCACCGGGATTTTACACTCGGCGCCGCGTTACGGTGAAGCCGACCTTAATATGGGCTTAGAACATAACCTACCTCTAATCGAGAGCGTCAATAGCAGCGGTCATTTAGTCTTTGGACCGAAGGAGGCTCTGGGTAAGTTTTTCAAATCAGCCGACCAACACATCATTGCTGATCTGACTAAGCAGGGACGTGTTTTCGCAGCAGAGACTGCGCAGCACACTTATCCTTTTTGTTGGCGCTGTGAAACACCGCTGATGTATTTCGCCACAGACACCTGGTTCATAGAGGTGACAAAAGTTAAAGACCAAATGATCAAAACGGCCCAGGACATAAACTGGACACCGGCTAATATCAAGAAAGGCCGCTTTGGGATGTGGCTGGAAGGCGCCCGTGATTGGGCGGTTTCGCGCAACCGTTACTGGGGTGCACCTATGCCCATCTGGGTTAATACCGAGGATGAAAATGATTTTATTGTCGTTGGTAGCATCGCGGAACTGGAGAAACTAGCCGGGCGCTCAGTAGGCGATGACCTTCACCGGCCTTTTATTGACAAAGTGATGATTAAAAAAGGTGCCAAAACCTACAAACGGGTAGAAGAAGTGCTGGACTGCTGGTTTGAATCCGGCTCGATGCCGGTTGCCCAGTGGCATTACCCCTTTGAAAATAAAGCTATATTCGACCAAACCTTTCCAGCCAATTTTATTACCGAGGCGATTGATCAAACCAGACTGTGGTTTTACGTCCAGCATGTCATCTCGACCATTTTATTCAACCGGCCGGCCTACGGGCAGGTAATTGTTAGCGGTTTTATGATGGCCGCCGACGGCCAAAAGCTGAGTAAACGGCTGCGTAATTATCCGCCGGTCCAAGAAGTGTTTAACGACGAGGGAGCCGACGCTCTGAGGCTTTATCTGCTATCGCGCCCCCAGGGTACCCAAACAGCCGATTATATGCGTTTTGACCGCTCGGCCATGACCGATATTAAACGTAATGTCCTAGACACTCTAAATAACAGTTTTAAATTCTTTAAAACATACGCCGGCGTTGATGGCTGGCAAGCCACTAAAGTTGGGCCACCTAGGTCCGATAACCTGCTTGATAAATGGATACTGGCTAGACTCGGGCAAACCGTCAATTCCGCTACTGCTAGTGCCGATAGCTACAAGATAGCCCACGGCATCTTGCCGGTATTTGAACTGATCAATGATCTATCTAATTGGTATATTCGCCGATCTAGGCGGCGCTTTTGGAAGAGTGAAAACGACCTGGATAAGGACCTGGCCTACGCCACACTTCACTACAGTTTGGTTAAAATAAGCCAGCTACTGGCACCCTGGGCACCTTTTATTAGCGATCATCTCTGGCGTGAGCTAACAAAAGGACTAAAAGCTGAGAAATCAGTTCACCTAAGTGATTGGCCATCTGTTAGCAAACCGGATAATACTAGTCTTAAGCTGCTAGAAGATATGAGAACAGTTAGGGAATTAGTGATTAACGAAGGCCTGTCACAGCGGGCAGCCAAAGGCATCAAGGTTCGCCAGCCACTGGCTAGCGCCAAAATCAGACTAGAGGTTCAAAACCAGACGGAATTTGGCCAAATAATTACTGAAGAACTAAATGTGAAAGAAGTAAAATGGGCTAAAACTGGCAAAACAGTTCAAGTTGACACTAAAATAACGCCTGAGTTGAAAAGTGAAGGCATTATGCGTGAACTGGTTAGAAATGTTCAAAATGCCCGTAAAAATGCCGGTCTACAGGTTGATGACCGCATAAGACTATCCCTGGAGAGCGGTTCTGAAGAGATTCAGGCGGCTATTAAACGTTT
>DATESY010000012.1:0-3544 GCA_035283865.1 Saccharimonadales bacterium (SeqCode) | reverse complement strand
AATCGAAATTATCAGTCCGATGGCTGCCAGGCTATAGCCGTGCAATCTCATATGTATTGGCGTCATAGTCATCACTGCGATCATGACCATTTGAGTGATTATCATGGCTGCGGCCGCCAGTCTAACTGTGCGCCGCGAATCGGTGACAATGATAGATTGAATTTGGTCTTTAGTCTGACGTGAAACACGTGATGCTAAGGCGCGAGCCATCAGTAAGGGGTCAGGTCTCATAAGGGTAAAAACCACGCCAGCAGCAGTCCCGTAAGCCAGCACAGCCAGCATGAAAGGTCCGGCTAGTTCCCTGATTCCTAGCGACCCAGCAATTGATCCGGTTGCCTCTATCAGATTTGGACCGAGTACCGCTCCTAGCGTAGTGGCAACCAAAACGGTACTAATTGCCCGTCCTCTTCTAGACGGCTTGGCAAGGTCTGCTCCAGCATAGCGGGCTTGCAGGTTCGTTGCTGTGCCTGAGCCGTAAAACAGCAGCGAGATAAAGAGCAGGGGAAGACTATTCAGTATAGCCGCTAGAACAATGCCGGCGGCACCTATGGCGCCTACAGAGTAGCCAATACCTAACCCGATTCGCCTGCCGTAACCTTGGGAAAGGCGGCCAACGAGCCCCGCAGCAACAGCCGAGCCTAAAGTAAATAGCGCCGCTGGCAAACCAGCTGCTCCAGTTGAGCCGGTCATTTCCTCGGCCAGCAAAGCTCCGACAGCTATTCCTGCCGCCAGCCCGGCGCCGGCCATAAGTTGTGAGCCCACCAGAACACGGATCGTTCTTCGGTATATTTCTTCTTGTTTATTAGTAGAACTATTCACCCGTTGCCACCTTGACGGTCAGCCACCGTGAACGACACTGTCCGTTGTAGCGAGCCTTTTGTTGAGCTTAACATTGCTCTTTAGTATATAGCTTCATAAGATAACAAGATAAGGAATCTATACCGTAACGCTCAGCCAATGATATGCACAGCATGTAAGTTCGTAAAGTCAGGTTCTCTGGATTAGTCTGAACATAGTCCGAAATGGTTCCAGACCGGTATGCTCAGCTACAGCTATATGCATTGCTATATACTTTAAGTTATGAGAAAAACAATTCTTGGTGTCATAGGAGTCCTACTCGCGGCGTTAACGGCTATAGCAATCTACCTTTTTACACAACTTAAGGATGCCGATTTAGCTGCCGTAATACTCTTTCCGGTTCTACTAGGAATCATAATAGTACTTATAGCCTTAGATATTTTCGTGCTATTTTTACTAATTAGTCCTTATCGTAAAACTAAATCAAAGGCCCGTTATCTTCGCTTACCGTAGAATAAAGCCCTAGGTTCTAAGCCTACATACCCAGCCATTGACTAAATTACAACATTAAATCACAGTTTAGTTGTTGACAGGCCAATCAGGCAGGAGTAAATTTGAATGTACCACCGTGAGGTGGCGATGGAATTACTAGCAATAGTTTCTTCATCGAAAAGGACGCTCCGTAAAAAGAGCGCCCTTTTCATATGGTCATCACTTTGAGGCTACAATTTTAAGTAAATGCTAATAACCTTCCGCATATGAGAGCCAAGTTTGCTGGTCATAAGATAAACCAAAAAAAGCTAAGTACCGACCTTCAGCTCATAGGCTCTAGGAGGGTAGTCAGTATAGGCCGCTAGACCGAAGAACTGCTCCAGTGTCTGGCTGGATTTGTTGATCTCAGCTGCTAAATCTGTACCGACATAACGCATATGCCAGGGTTCATAGGCGTAACCAGTTAAAGCGCTTTCATCTCTCTGGTATCGGATGATAAAACCATACTTGTAAGCATTGACCGCCAGCCACTTGCCTTCGGCCATGTCACCAAAACAAGCTTCCAGCTGACATTTACCGCTTTGGACGCCTAGATCAGCCGCCAAGCCGGTCTGGTGTTCACTGTAACCGGGTTGGGCGCTGGTAGTATCAGCATAGGCTTTGCCTTGTGAGGCTACATAGCCGCCGTAGACCGATTGCTGGGTGCCGTAAGAACGGTAACCACTAACCAGCATCAGCTCTAGGCCTTCAGTGGTGGCTGCTTGGGTCATTTTTTCTAGTGCCGTTGCTGGTTCTTGGCGCAGGTGCATGTTATCTGACTCAAAAGATTCGTTTAGCGATACATTTGGTACCACCAGATCAGCTGGTACATAAGAGCTTGGCAGCAGCCGCCCCTTATTAACCACCACCCAGATACTGTTAGGGTCATTGACTGAGTGCTGCTCTTTGTTAAAGCCAGCCTGAGAGGGTGTGGTTTTAATCTCCGTTGTCGTTTGATTGACACCGGAAGTCTGTTTAACTTCCGAGCCGTCACTGCGCCACCAGACAATGGCCGCCACAGTGACTGCTAGAACTATTAGTAGCAATACTTTTCTAGCCAGGTGTTGGACGGCCAGGGGGTGAATAGCCATATTGCTATTGTACTTTATGTACTACTACTTTTAGCTGTCGGTTGGCCTTCTGTAACAGTTTATGACCAGATCTCATCAGCGGTGGCGTCAGCAGATAGGCTACCCAGGCGTAGATAGCGCCGGCAAAGATATCAAAGGCGTAATGTTCGCCCTGGTAAACTGTCCCAAAGGCAATGGCTGCCGGGTAAAACAGGCTGAGGCTGCCCCAGCGGCGGCCGTATAGCTTAAAGATAAAAATCGAAAGCAGCACTGCCCAGGCGGCATGCAGCGACGGCACGGCCGCTACAATGTTGGGCGTGATCTCGTTATAAAAAGAGGGGAAGTCTTTTAGGCCCAGCGAGGACCAGACATCACTAGTAATCCTAGTGATCGGTTCAATTACCTGGTTTTGGGCGGCCAGCCAGGGCGGGGCTGCCGGAAATAGCAAGAAAGTAAAAAATGACATAAAGGCTGCAACTAGAAGAGTGTTAGCTAACCTCCAGTAATATTTTTCCCTGGTTTTCCAGACCAGGACGCCCAGGCCTATGGGCAGCACAAAATGCAGCATATAGGGCAGATAGAGTACAAAGTCATACCAGCGCACCTGGCCATGCCACAGCCAGTCCTGGAAATAAACCGTAGGCAAGTTACCAAATAGTAGCTTATCGATATCTGGCGCTAGAGTGTAGTTGACGTGGGTATTGAGTTGATCAGCAATGCTCCTGAACGATTCATAAACCAGCAGTACAAGCACAAATGGCCCGAAGCGCACTAGCATAGCTTTAGCCTGTTTAAAGATCATGAACAAAAAGATCATGAAAATAACGATTTTATCCGGTGTCGGGAAGCTGGGTGCCCGGACAAAGATGATGATTGAGGCAATAATGCCAACCACACCGATGATCTGCCCCAGTCTTTGCCTGTATTGTTTCACGCTTAACTATATTTTAACTTATTTGCTAAGCGCCATTTCGCTCAGACTATTCTCAGCTTAAGGTGTAAAATGTTAAGTACGTATGAGAATACTAGTCGTTGAAGACGAGCATAAGATTGCCGGAGCCATTAAAAAGGGCCTGGAGCAGGAAAAGTATGCAGTTGATGTGGAGTACGACGCTGATACTGGTTACGGCGCGGCTCTTAATGAA
>DATESY010000011.1:0-3298 GCA_035283865.1 Saccharimonadales bacterium (SeqCode) | reverse complement strand
CGCCTCAGCCGACCCTAATGATGAAGCCTTGCAGGGACTGGTAGCGCTTGGTTATTCAGTGGCTGACGCGGCTGAAGCGCTCAAAAAAGTCGATAGAAAACTACCGCCAGCCGAGCGCATCAAACAAGCTCTCAAAACCTAGACAGAAATAGAAATTAGTGGTATAAAATTACGATGACAAAACTGCCATTTGATGGTGAGCGGTTAAATACTATTTATCCGGGTTGCCTTGATTCCGAACAGGATGTATGGAGCGATTCCAACAAGCCCTTAATAGGCCCTGATCGCAGACCAAACAAAAGACCGGCTTATCCCACTTATAGCTCTTTTGAGGCCAACATTTCGATTAGAGGACTTGTCAATCATCTCGGTATTGTTTTTGTGGGGAGCATAAAGAGGACAGGTAGTCTTGATCGGGCGCTTGACGACGCGGGCCTAGTCATTTATGGCGTGGATGATCTGATAACCCATGCACGCAGATCCCAAGCTACACTTGGAAAGATATATAATCCGGAAACTGATAGCTGGTTTGATGGGTCAGCCATCAAAGCTTCTGAAGCCACTATTGTGCTAACTGAATTTTTACTAGCACAGGAGTCCTATTTTATTAATAAACTCTACCCCCAAAAATCTGAGGACAGAGAAAGGCGTTTAATGGACATGTTTGACGCTGTTCAGGCAATAGATGAGGTGCAACTCCATGATATGTGTCGCCGCGGGCGTCTTTTGCACGCCGCCCGAGTAACTATTTTGAAAGGTCAGCTTGACTCTGCGCGCCATCATAGGGTAACCGCCAGGGTGATAAATAGGGAACGTCTTAAACGAAAAACTGCCTCTGCGGGTTGAAAAATAACCATTAGTGTGTTATCATATGAGTATGACAGAACGTGGCCACAAACAACCACTTTTCGATAACACCAGCGAAGCCAACTTATTTACTGGCCAGCTACCAGAAAGGGATACCCCAAAATTACCTCTCGAGCCCGGGCCAGCTAGAGAATTAGATCAAGGAACAAGAAAATCTCTAGCTGAAATTGCTCTAGATCACAAAAAACGCCAGCAAGCTTATGCTGCCAGATGGGAAGAATTAACTGATAATAACTGGCCACCTGGACGGATCGAGCAAGTACTAGATAAAGAATTTCCTGATCTGCGTGCTCCTGAAAGGATTGAAGAACTGGAGAAAAGCCAATTGGCTGATATGCGTCGCCAAGCTCGAACGGACCAGCCAAAAAAACGGCGAAAACCAACACGGTACTTAAGCCCCCGGGATACAGGACCGCCGTTGCATATTGCTAAAGAACTTCGAGGCGAATAATTAGCTGCTAAAATATTTTTTGATGGCAGAGACTATTAATCATGACAGTCCAGTCGATCGCAACGAAGCTGAACGACCCTTTTTAGACGATCAGGATGAACGGGCCTGGATGCTTGGATCATATCAAGCGGCTAGAGACGAGCTGCCGATAATTGAACAAATGATCGCCAGCGGTGAGGCTAGAGATAGGCGTCATGCCTGGGAAATACTTGATGAGCAGTGGCAGACGCCGACAGGGCCACCAAGACTATCTGAATCACAAAGGCACTTTCGTATCAAAAGAAATTATCAAATCGAGAATTCCGAATAGCTTTAAGTTAAAGTAGGTAACATGAGTTTTTTGGATAAACTGCCAAAACCGTTTTTTATTTTGGCGCCAATGGATGATGTAACCGACACAGTCTTCCGTCAGATCATAGCTGATCTGGCACCACCTGACCTATACTTCAGCGAATTTGTAAACGTTGATGGTTTACAAAGCCCAGGCAGGGAAAAACTAATCAGAAAATTGCACTTTACGGCTAAAGAAAAACCAATCTTTGCCCAGTTGTGGGGCTTAAAGCCCCAGAACTTTTATAAAACCACCAAAGACGTAATAGCTATGGGCTTTGACGGGGTAGACCTTAACATGGGCTGCCCGGTAAAGACAGTTATTAAAAACGGTGCCTGTGCCGCCCTAATTAATAACAGGGAACTGGCCAGTGAAATTATCGACGCTACCAGGGAAGCGGCAGGTGACTTCCCCGTTTCCGTAAAGACTCGTGTAGGACTTACAACACCAGACATGAGCTGGATAGAGTTTCTGCTTTCCAAAAAGCTTGACTTGTTAAGTATTCACGGTCGTACGGCCCAGCAGCTATCTAAAGTTCCAGCTGACTGGGATCTGATTAGTAGAGCCCGCCAAATGCGCGATAGTCTCTGCCCTGCTACTTTAATTGTTGGAAACGGTGATGTTATGACACGCGTTCAAGGCATTGAACTAGCTAGTAAATATAAACTGGATGGTATTATGATCGGCCGAGGTGTCTTTCACGATCCGTTCGTCTTCGCCAAAAACAGCTCTTGGGAGCAGTGGAGCAAAAAACAAAAGATCGAGTTATTCCAAAAGCACATTGAGCTGTTTGCTAAAACCTGGAAACAAGGGGAATATAAATTCGATAGCTTAAAGAAATTCTGCAAGCTTTATTTAACCGGTTTTGAAGGAGCTTCTGAGCTGCGTGAGCATTTTATGGCTACCCATAGCCCGAAAGAAGCTCTTTCACTACTGGCCAAACAGTTGTGACCAAGCTTACGGAATCATTTGGGCAAATGATCTAAAATGTAGTCACTATGGACAGGATAGACCAAGCTTTTGAAGTTGTTGATCGGGCTAACTTTGTGCCAAAGGAACTACGCGACGCAGTAGATATTGATGCGCCACTGCCGATTGGCTACGGTCAGACCAATTCACAACCCTATACGGTCAGGTTAATGCTTGAGTGGTTAGACCCCCAACCCGGTGAGAAGATTTTAGATGTCGGTTCCGGCTCTGGCTGGACAACAGCCCTGCTAGCTCATCTAGTTGGCGCCAAAGGCTGGGTTTACGCCGTTGAGCGAATACCAGAGCTAGTCGAATTTGGTCAGGACAATGCCGAACGGACTGGGGTTAAAAATGCTAGCTTTTTCCAGGCTGGTGATGAGTTCGGTTTGCCACAGGAAGCACCATATGATCGGATTTTAGTTAGTGCCTCGGCCGATCAGCTACCACAGGAGTTAGTAGATCAGCTTAAAGTTGGAGGTAAGATGGTTATTCCAGTCCAACACGATATTTTAGAAATAACCAAGAAAGCTGAAGATAGCTTAGATATTAAAAAGCACGGAGGTTTTGCCTTCGTGCCTTTACTTTAGCCTGGTGGGGATGCCTGGATTCGAACCAGGGACCAATTGGTTATGAGCCAACTGCTCTGAACCACTGAGCTACATCCCCTCTAAAAACAGTAT
>DATESY010000010.1:0-2886 GCA_035283865.1 Saccharimonadales bacterium (SeqCode) | reverse complement strand
TTAGCCACACTAACATTAACCGGGTTGTCGCTAAGACCAATTTGGGAGGAGTTAGACATGGTGATCTCGCCGTTAATATAGACATCGCCGGCGGTAATCTTGGAGCTGTTACTCATAATCAAACCGCCTTGGCCGGAAACTACGCTATAGGATCCGGATTCCACTGGGCGCAGATCAACTTTAATGGCCACAAAGGAGTTAGCTGTAGCGGCGTTGGCTGGACGGTAACTGCGGCCGGTTGATGTCAGTATCTTTTGGTCGCCATCATCGGCCACACTGACTTCGTAAGTGACGCGGCTGTCGGCGCTATTTATTAATTCAATCTCACTGGTCGTACCAGTCCAATTGCCATCCTGGTTAATTTGTTCGACGCCGTAGTCAGCTCCAGCGTCTGCTCCTAACTGGGCGTGGGTGTGCAGTTGGTCACCGCGGGCCAGACGGAAACTGGCGACAGTCAAACTCATGTAGGAAGCAGCGATCAACATTAAAAAGGGCAGCACGATAATTAGCGGCAGTAATATTGAACCATTAATCGGGGCTTTAAATATTTTCATTAGAAGCGGTTCCTTAGAGTTACGCGGATGGAATTATCTAACGTCAGCGGTGGCCCGGCGACATCACGTTCCATAGCTAGATCAATTTTTATGGAAAAGGCGGCCAGCGGATCATTGGTCGAATTATCATCCTGGTCATAGAGCGTAAAGACCATATCCTTAACATACTCAGCCAGTACCTTATCGGCTGGACAGGCCGGGTTAGCTAAGTCTGGCGGGCAGGAAGTAGTTTGCGAGTTACCAGCGGCATCGGGGTGGGCCAGGGTCCGGCGCACTAGGTTCAAACCATCTTTAAAATAAACTAACTCGTTCATGTAAGGGCTGCCGGTTTGGGGGTCGATAATATACTGCCTGGAAGAATCGAGGGCCGGTGAGGCGATAACTATCACAAAGTCTTCGTTACTGGTATTCCAGCCGCCAACCGGGGCATTGGCATCGGAGATAGTGTTTGTTTGTCTAACACCGCCACCAACTCGGAGAGTTTCAACGGTTGAGCGCAGCAGGTTTTGCGAGCTGGTAGTTAGATCATTAGCCGCGTTATTGCGGCTCATCAGCGCAAAAAAGTTACTGATGCCGCCGAAAAAGGCAATGCCCAAAATGCCGGTTACCGTAATAATGACCACCAGCTCGGGGATGGTAAAGCCCAAACTTCTCTTCGAGGTAAATAAGTTACTGACCGACACCTAATTCTCCTACATAGGTCCGGTATGAATAGGACCGGTTGGCTCCTTGGTCGCTATAGGCGATGCTGATATCGACTTGTTTTAAACCCTGGGTGGGTTCAGATATCTCCAGGGAAGCGCTTTTTGGTGCCTGTAAACCAGCTGGTAACTCGCCGCTGATATCCGTCGTCCCAATGCTTAGTCCGCTGTAGCTAATGCTACGCAGTGACTCTACCTTAGCCTCGGCAAAAGAATTAGCCAGTACCAGGTTTTGGCCGCGGCCACTCAAATGCGAATAGTTGGAAATGGCTACACCGGCGGTAGCAAAAATAACACCGCCCACAACAATGGCAATTACCAGTTCGACGATTGTAAAGCCCCGGTTGCTAACTTGCCTCATGCTTATGTTTAATTATAAAGTAAAAATCCCGGATCTGGCCCGGGATTTCTACTGCCTGTTGTTCTAAATTTGTGTTTCTAGTTAAGCGATGCTTTGACGTAGGTACCGCCAGCCTCAAGCGTAGCCGTTAGCGCGTAACTAGTACAGTCACCACCATCAGCGTTATCGCAGTTGGCTGGTAGGACAGCGTAAGCATAGACGTTAGCAGCGGCTGCATCGGCCAGCGTCTGGGCAGTGCCCTTTGGATCTTGCAGAGCTGCGGAGTCAAGCCCCTTCATGTTTGTAGTACGCCAAGTATCTAAATTGACGTTAGCCAGTGTTGGATACTTGCCGTTTTGAGCCTGGTAAGCTTCCAGCTGACCATGCAGAGCGTTAACGTCTGTCTTTCTTTCTGTGTCACGGGCTTTTTGTTGGATGCCGCTATAGGTGACGACAACTAGTGCTGCCAAGATACCGATAACGACTATAACGATCAAAAGTTCCACGATTGTGAAGCCTCTGGCCGCTGTCTTTTTTAATGAGGTCATTTTAAATGCCCACCCTTCTTATTTTTTTGATTGTTAATTAGTAGAACATTTTTTGTTCTTAGCCCTGATTATAAACAGAAGCGGTTTGTTGTCAACAACATATCCCCAGCCAGGAGGTTGATTTCTTGTTGATAATTTATAATATCCATTGTATAATAGCCACACTTTTGTTGAGCCTTAGGGCTCCAAAGTGTTATTTGACAAGCAGACTCTAAATCTATACGAAGCGAGACTTATTTACTTATAAAAATGAGTATTTGAGCCTCGCTTCGTGACTCTTTGGAGAGTTGCGTGACACACTGTGTGCGAGGAGAAAGGATGATCACATTTATCCCTATTGTCTATGCGCATGGGAGGTCCAAGTGACTGGCTGCGCAATCTGCATGAACCCGTTTCACCGTAACTCCTACGACCGGATCGTCCGAATCGGCTACGGGTATGATTTCCCGTCCGACTTCATCAGCATGGCAGCGCTGGTAGTGACGCCGGTCAAGAAGGATCGCCAGGGAGGTATCAACCAGGTGAAGGTCTGCACACAGTGCCGATACGACCTGATGGGTGCTCTCCGTCGCTGGATCGTCCACGAGTTCCCCATGAGAGTCCATCGCCCGATTGGCGGTCGTATTACAGATGGCGGCTGCCCGATCTGCAACCTGGATCTGTCGGGCGGTGAGTACACCTTGAAGGTCTCGGGTGTCCCGGGGCTCGAGGTTCTGCACAAAATCGAGATCGAGAACTCGTTC
>DATESY010000009.1:0-4926 GCA_035283865.1 Saccharimonadales bacterium (SeqCode) | reverse complement strand
GCTCCTCCTTGGTATAACCCTTTTTACCCTCATTCTCTTTTGGCCTGGCTAAATCGTCAGCTGCGTGAGCAACGTTTAAATCACCACAAAATATTACTGGCTTGCTTTTCTCCAGCTGCTTAATATACGCCAAAAAAGCCGGGTCCCAATGCTCATGGCGCAGGGGAATGCGTGACAGGTCATCCTTGGCATTGGGGGTATAAACTGTTACTAACCAGAACTTGTCAAATTCAGCGGCTATTACCCTACCCTCGTTGGCTGAATCCCTGGTTTCACTGTCGATAAACTTGTATTTTTTAGCAAAACTATCGGGAAAACCGTTAATAACATTTAGTGGTTTGATCTTGGTAAATATGGCTGTACCGGAGTATCCAGCCTTATGAGCTGAGTTCCAGTACTCTTCATAGTCCGGCAGATCAATTTCAGCTTGTCCCTGCATGGCCTTGGTTTCCTGTAAGCAGACAATGTCTGGTTTGTGTTTAGCTATAAAGTCCTGCAAAGCGCCTTTTCTAATAGCTGCCCGAATGCCGTTAACGTTCCATGAATAAATTTTGAGCATGGTTTAATTACACCACAGCTTTTTCGAGTTTTGTCACACGACGATCTAAATTCTTAAGATCTTCATTTGTTGCTGTTACAACTTTTTTAATTGTTTTAACGTCTCTTTTAACATCTTCTAGGTCTTCTTGTTTTGCCAAGGTTTTTATCTCATCCCTAACGGCCTTATAACCGTCTATCAAAGCATCGAATTTATCGTTTATATCTTCGAGGAGGACCTCTGTATAGTTGTTGTCTGCCATTACTTAAATTTTACTCTTTGAAACTAGACTTTAACAGTGTAGAAATTACAGTCTACTTTCTCTGGCGATTTCCCTCTCCTGCTGGCGGCGCTTAAGTGTTTCACGCTTATCATAACGCTTCTTGCCGCGTCCCAGAGCGATCTTAAGTTTAATATATCTTCCCCTGTTTAAAACCTCCAGCGGCACAATGGTCATACCTTGAGCTTTGGCTTGGATCAGCTTGTCAATCTCAGCTCTCTTGGCCAGTAATTTACGGCTTCTCGTTTGAGTTGTTTCATCAATTGCTATACCCCTGTCACCAGTAATCTGGGCGTTTATTAGCCATAGTTCACTGTTTTTTTCGGTAACATAAGCTCCGCGTAGCTGCCCGTGGCCCAGGCGCAGAGCCTTAGTCTCGGCACCGTTAAGCTGCATGCCGACAATTAAAATATCACCCAGCTGATAATCATAGCGGGCTCTTTTATTGGTGATGGTACCGGTTCTGCGGGGTTTCTTGGCCATGCCCCCATTCTACCCCTGTTACTTCTTATTTAACAGCTTTTGGTTATCGGCATTGGCAGCCGCTACGATCTCTTTGGCGGTATTCCAGATACTGGCCTCACCTTTTTTGGTTTTGAGCCAGTACCACCACTCGGACCCCCAGAGGTCAATGGTCCGCATACCAGTGTCTATGCCATAGGTGATGCGGTCTTTAAACCTCTGGGGATTTAGTGACTTGAACTGTTCATCGATGGAAGCTTCCCTAATATCGGTGGGCGGCCAGGGCTCGGCCTGCAACTCATGGATGATCATGTCCTTGCCGGTGAGGATTTCCCCACCGCCGGCCAGGGCGGCGTAAAACCAAGCTGGCAGGGGGTATTCAAAGTAGCGTTTGGTAAGCGTTTTATCCCAGACCCGTTTGTAAACCGATATACCAAATTTATCTGGCCTGGGCTGCCCCAGCGGCAAACCGACCCAGTTATTACTACGGCTGATAATTACTTGGTGGTCAGGGTCCCATTTTTTAATTAGTTTAAATTCATGTATAAACCGGTCACGATTAAAGTCCTTGCACTCACCAAAAACCTTCATGAAAAACTCGTTCTCCAGCTCATAGGTAGATAGTGCCGAATTGTCTTTGTATCTGTCTACCACCGCTTTCATGTATTGGAACAGCTGCATTTCCCACTTGTTGCTAGAAAAGCTTAGCCACTGCGGCTCATGGCACTCCGGCCAACGCGGTTGGCGCAGGCCAATGGCCAGACTGACGCTGGCGCCGTACTTGTTGGCCATAGCAAACTGCCAATCCAGTTCGGTAAAATCATAATAACCCTCACTGGGCTCAATACTTTTCCAATAACTAACCAAACGGACCTGCCTGATGCCCAGATCGCTAAAGATGGCTTCCAGAGTCTCTTTCGGATCAAGGCCGTAGCTTCTGGCATAATCCGGTACGAAGGTAGTCCCCAACACCAGCGGCTCATCGTTATGCTTGGCAATGTACCACTGGGCGACACCGTAGCTAAGGGCGGTGAATAAAATAAGAGCCGCCGCCACAATATTTAAACCGCGCTTCCAAGCCGAAGCCGGCCATAGAAACTTTTTAATCCTTTTTAAGTTCAGTTTTTTACCAGCCATTAACTGCTATTCTATTTATTAACTAACATGTCTAAAAATACGCTTACGCTTAGTATAGTTATACCAGCCTATAACGAAGAGCGCTACATCGGCGCCTGCTTAGATTCCATCGCCGCCCAAAGCCTTAAGCCGCTGGAAGTTCTAGTAGTTGATAACAACTCAACTGATAATACTGTTCAGATAGCTAGAAAATATCCGTTTGTTAAAATCCTTCATGAAAAGCGTCAACACCAAGTTTTTGCCCAAGCAGCCGGTTTTAACACCTCAAAAGCGGACATTCTTGGCCGAATTGATGCTGATAGTATTCTACCGCCGGATTGGACGAAAAAGGTAATCAAAGCCTTCGAAGCAGATCCTAGGTTAGTAGCCGTTACCGGTGGGGCTGATCCGTATGACGTACCACTTAAGTGGCTAGGTTCAGCTATCTTCCACGGTTATATCTATGCCGCCGGACTAATTGGCGGCCAGCGGATGCTTTGGGGTTCTAACTGCGCCTTAACCAGAGATGCCTGGGGCAAAATAAAGCCTAAGGTTATGATGCGGCCAGATATCTGGGAAGACTATGACATGTCGTTTTGCTTAAGGCGCTATGGCAAGATCGGTTATATTCCGAATAATTTAGTTGGCGTCTCTTTCCGCGCTATGTATACAAGTTTTAAACACCATGTTTCTTATCAGTTTCGCTCAGTTCGCACTTTTTACTATCGCGCCAATCCGGTGCGCTTAGTAATCTTTGTTTTGCTCTGGCTTTGGACCTTCCCGGTCTATCCGCTAGCTGCCTTTGACGACTGGCTCCTTAAGCGGCGTGAGGGAAAGCTCAAAGACGTGGCTAGCGAGGATTGGTCTGCTTCACGCCGTTAGCTTCTATCTTTACCTGGCAGGCACTCCATAACCCCTTACCGGCAGCTTTAGCTTGCCCTTCGTAAGCTTCAAATTCCTTGGCTTTGCTAAGGGGGAAAAAGGTATAGGCAAAACCATAACCTTCGGTTAGTAGCTTCTGCTCCAAGAGCGTGCCATCTGGTAGATAGACATAGCGCAGCAGCCGACCGTAACGGTCACGGTTGGTATTAAGCGGATCGGCTTGCAGGCGGACTTTTTGCCTGCCGATTAGATTCTTGGTGTAATCGGTGGCTTCCGGTCCATAGCACTGTACTGGCGTGTCTGGTTTATGGGTTTCGGGCGTATCAACTCCAATAAACCGGATGGTTTCTACCGAGCCGTTCATGTCTACGGTAATGGTATCACCATCATCTACTGCAACAACTCTATATAGGCCCGGCTGCGATGACGGGAACTTAATATCTAAATGGCTGAGACGGACTGCGAAAAGAATACCGATAGCTAGCAACACTAGAAAAACTGACCACCAAAACCATAACCGCTTACTCTGAGTTTTACTCATTCTGCTCGTGGCTTACAGAGTCCTGCTTCCGAAGCATATTACGTCTTACAATAATCTCTCCGGCTATACGAATAATCTTTAACTCTTTCTCTGGCTCAAGTATCTCGTCCGTGTCAATCAGACTAAATCGTTCTTCGATCTCCTCTGGCGACATATGTGGCGCAGGAATGCTCGGTTCCTCTACATCAGCTGAGATGAAGAGTTCGATTTCCTCCCGTAGTTCTACCCAGATATCGCATCCCTCAGTACAGTACAGATAAGCCGCGTATAGTGCCACGTGTCCGATGTCTTGGCCCGGGTGTTCTGTAAGAAACAAGGTGTCACTAGCCTCATCTTGCTCTTCCTCCACGCTGGCACCAGGCATTGAGTATGAGTCATCAGTTTCTAGATCGTAAACGACATCGTATCCGTTATCATAGAAAATTAGCGGTAGTTTCTCGCCAAATTGGTCATATGTCGCCACTAGAAATCAATGCCTTTATTGGCTAAGAACTTTTTATCGAAATGATGCCGTAGCTTGGTCATGTTGGTAGCAATGTCAGCCTTTGACAGCAAATCTTTGGGAAAATCACGGCCAGTTAAGCATAAGCTGGTTTTAGCTGAACGCTGTTTAATCAAATCAGCTAACTGCTGCTTGGTGATCAGTTTATGGTTCACGGCGTTATTTATCTCATCACAAATCACTAGGTCATATCTGCCGCCGGTAGCAGCTTTAAGAGCTTTGTTATAGGTATTTTGGGCGGCTTGCTTATGCTGGGCCGGTGTGACGTCTTTGGCACTGAGATCACCGGCGTTATAAAAGCCTTTGCCGCCTTTATAAAACAGCAGTTTGCGCTTATATAGCGGCTGTATTTGCTGGATAAAGTCATGTTCACCAACGTTCCAGTGCTTAATGAATTGGATAAAGGCCACCTTCCAGCCATTGCCCAGGGCCCTGGCCATTAAACCCACGCTAGCACTAGTCTTGCCCTTGCCTTCGCCAGTGTAGACAACTACAACTGATTCTTTGGTTTTGTAATCTTCAAAAGCCATGCAACTATTCTACAGTCTGTCCAGCTGTTTGCTTTATATACAATCCTCTAACAACAGCGTCTAAGATAGTGCGGG
>DATESY010000008.1:0-4645 GCA_035283865.1 Saccharimonadales bacterium (SeqCode) | reverse complement strand
CGGTGGCCTGGGATAGACCAGAACCTAGCGGCCCACTGGTAGTTTCCAGCCCCGGCAAGCGCAACCTCTCGGGGTGCCCTTGCAGCCGTGAGCCGAATTGACGCAGGGTCATAATTTCCGGCTTGGGGAAATAACCGGCGTGAGCCATAGCCACATAGCGAACGGGCGTACAATGACCGTTAGATAAAATTAAAATGTCACGCTCATCCCAGTCCGGTTTTTTGGGGTTATGTTTCAAAATGTGGAAATAAAGAGCGCTGAAGATATCTGCTAGGCCTAGCGGCCCGGCCGAATGGCCGCTGCCGGCATGTTCTAACATTCTAATGACATCAACACGGATATTGTTAGCTTTTTTCTCCAATTTAGAAATATCTAGGTTTCCACCCATACTGCTTAAGATTATAGCTTAAAAGCGTTTAGGTTGTGCCGGTTTCGTCAGCTATGCGTTGCAGTCTGTGGAACGTCTTTTGGGGATCTGGTGACTCCTGGATAAACCCCCCGACAGCAAAGACATCAACACCGCCGGTAGTCAGCTGTGATATATTCTGATCTGTAACACCACCATCCCAGCCAATTTCCAGCTCCGCTTTACGCTCTTTCAGGTAATGGACTTTGTGTAGCAAATCAAAATTAGCGTACCCGCCGTATTCGCCGAGGTGGCCGCTAAAGATTAGCACGTGGTTAATTTTTGGTAGCGCTGCCTCGATTGTTTGCGGCTGAGTTTTTGGCAGCAAAGCTACGCCAACCTTGACATGGTGCTCATGACACAGGCTCACAAAAGTCTCAAAACTGCCTTTGGCTTCGGCATGAACAATGATCATATGCGGTTTGTGCGCAACTATCGTCTTGGCAGCTGCAAAGGGATCTTCAAACATCAGATGGATATCGGCTTTAATACCGACGGGCCACCAAGCCTGCTCCGGCGTAACGGTCTGGCCTTTAGCAAACTTGCCATCTGTTAAATCAATCTGGATGCGGTGGGCAAAATGAACTACTTTTTCAATCTGCTCGGTGTACTCTGCTTCATTAGCGGCTAGTATGGCTGGACAAATAACCGACATGCCTACACCTCATCAAGTTTTTTATTACGCCGCTCATGTCGCTCTTCGCCAGAAAAAGGTGTTTCCAGCCACAGCTTAACCACGCTTTTAATATCTTCGAAACTGACAAAACTAGCTGCTAGGCTCAGCATATTAGAATCATTGTGCGCCCGGCTAAGTTTAATAATTTCATAGGGGTCATGGCTGGTGCGACCATGAGCATCCACCACCCGCCGGGCCACAGCCGGGCCGTAAAAAACAGCGCAGCGCACACCCTTAATGCGGTTAGCGGCTATGGCTTCGCCTTGCCCGCTGCGGCCTAAAACTATACCCCGCTGGCAACCACCGCTGGCCACGGCCTTGGCAGCTGGGAAAATGTAGTCGGGGTAATCGTCGTCTGGGACTAAAGAGGTCGGGCCGAAGTTATGGCAACTATGGTCAAGTGACTCTAAATAAGTTTGCAGCTGCTTCAGCTGTTCATATCCGGCATGGTCAGATGCTAGGGCAATTGTCATAGTTAAAACCTATGGATGCCGTCAATGTTTTTGGCGCCGCCAAAAGGATCTTCATCAGATGTAGGAGTTGAGATAGGAGGCGGCGTAGAGGGCAAGGGCGCATCTTCTGATAATGGCACTTGATCTTGCTGAGCTTGCTTGGGCGGTGGTTCTAAAAGGCTGTCATGCGGCGCCTCCAGCATTGGTTCATCAGCTGTTTCTTGAGGCTTGTCTGCTTCAGCTGACGCTGAAGGCTCAGCCGGCCGCTCACCAAGTACCCTAGCCACATCAGCCGTTAGTTCTACCAAGCGGTTGCAATAACCCCACTCATTGTCATACCAGGCGACAACCTTCACAAAGTTGCCTGTTACCACATGAGTCAGTCCTAGATCGACAATTGCCGAGTGGCTGTTACCGATAAAATCACTGCTGACAAGCTCCTCTTCGGTGACGGCTAAAATGCCTTGGAAATAGGGATCGGCCGCGGCTTTTTTGAAAACGTCATTAACTTCGTCAACTGTTGTCTCCTTTTTTACTAAGACAGCCATATCGATTAGTGAGACTACTGCTGTCGGCACACGAATACTCAAGCCCTCAAAAATACCTTCAACGGCCGGCAAGGCCTGGGCAACGGAAATTGAGGCGCCGGTTGTTGTGGGCACAATATTGGTCGCGGCATTACGAGCTTCACGCAGATCCTTCGCCGGCGCGTCTAGCAGTCTTTGACTCGCAGTATAGCTATGAATGGTCGTCATCATGGCTTTTTCGATACCAAAATTTTCTTCCAAAATGGCCATCACTGGCGCTACGCAATTGGTAGTACACGAACCGTTGTTCACAATTTCGCCGGCTTTCTCAATAGCTTCTTCGTTAACACCCAAAACTATGGTTGTCGAGCCATCACCCTTAGCCGGGGCACTAATGATGACCCTCCTGGCCCCGGCACCAATATGTACCTTGGCTTTTTGCGGGTCGACAAACAGACCGGTAGACTCAATGACAATATCTACTCCCAGATCCTTCCAAGGCAAGGCTGCCGGGTCTTTTTCAGTCAGCAATTTGATCTTTTGGTCTTCAACTATGATATTTTGCTCGTCAAAACTAACTTTGTGGTGGTATTCACCGTAGTTGCTGTCGTGTTTTAGCAGATGAGCCAAGGTTTTGGTATCGCTTAGATCATTGACAGCTACTACTTCCAGGTCTGGCCGCTCATATGCAATCTTAAAGGCGTTTCTGCCAATACGGCCAAACCCGTTAATAGCGATTTTGGTTTTCATGAAAGGCTTACCCGCCCCCTTTGATTAAGCTTACGATTATCTAGCGCTTATTGTACGAGTATGACAACTCTAGCGCAACATCTTAATTATCGATCAATCTCCACGCCGTCAAACTGGGACAATTTTAGTAATTCTTCGATGTCACTGACCTTTTCAAAGATATCTAAAGATTCGCCCAAATATCCAGCCTTATCCAGCACTAGCTTCTTAACGTTTACGAATGGTAGAGCTTCAACTTTAATTTTTTCTCCAACATCTAGATGCGGTTCGGCTGTTTTTTGACCAGCCCAGGCGATATAGAAGTAAATGAACCACTCTAATTTCGAATGCGGTTGGGTAACCTCGATAAGTCGCCATTTACTAAACTCAAAGCCGGTTTCTTCTAACACTTCACGCTTAGCCGCACTCAGAGTAGCTGTGTCTTGATCGTCCACACGACCAGTGGGTAAGCTTTTACGTAAACCGGTATGCGGCTGTTCATCGTCTAAAATTAATATCTTATCCTCAACTACTGCTATCACAGCAATAGTATCCGGCCTGCGTAGCATCTCAAAAGTTTGAGTTGAGTTATCAAACATTTTTTGCGGCCACTGATAGACATCAAAAATCTGCCCCCTAAAAACCCGTTTGGCAGTATCAGGTATTAAAACTGCGTCTTTAGGAACCTGTTTTTTCATTAAGAATTCTTAGCACGGGTAATTGAATCAGCAATAACTTTCTTAGCCTCATCCGGGCCACCCCAGCCCTTGAATTCAACCTTCACGCCCTGCCAGTTATTTTTCCAGTCTTTAACATGTGTATAGAAATATTCGACTTTCGTTTTGAAATGAGGCTCCAGATCGTCCACTGATTTGATATGGTCTTTGCTAATATCGTCTTTGGCGACGCAAATTAGCTTCTCATCACCCTCGCCATCGTCAATCATATAAAGGATGCCAATTGGCCGGGCCGGCACCAAAGTGCCATGCACGATAGGTTCATCAATGACCAGTAAAGCGTCAAGTGGATCGCCGTCTTCACAAAGAGTCTGGGGCACATAACCATAGTCGGTTGGATAGCCAAGAGTAGTGGCATTCACCCGGTCCAAAATTCTTAGACCGGTTTGCTTATCGGTTTCATACTTATTGCGGCCGCCGCCTTTTTGAATCTCAATAATCACATTGACGACTTCCGGCGCGTCCTTGCCAGCGCTAACTGTTTGATCAGGCATTTCTTCTCCTTTTTCTGCCTTTAATTGTACACTAAACAATAAGATGAGAGAGCTGAAAATCATTGGGCACCGTGGCGCCCGCGGTCTGGCTCCGGAGAATACGATTACTAGTCTGCTCAAAGCACTTGAATACAAAGTAGATATGATTGAATTTGATATACGGGTAAGCAAAGATGGTGTGGCCGTTCTGCATCATAACCGCACACTTCAAGATGCAAGTGGCAATAGGCTGGGCATTGAACAGCATACTTACGAGGAGCTAAAAGAGCATAAGACAGACTTAGCGACGTTGGATGACGCGTTAAAAACCATAGGTGGTAAAACACTTCTATGCATAGAAGTTAAGCGAAACGTTCCAATCAAGCCTGTTGTGCAAACCTTAAAAAATTACAAACACAAATTTTTCTTGGCTTCTAAAAGTCATAAGACTTTGCTCGAACTGCATCATGCCCTACCAAATGTGCCCAAAATTGTGACTGAGCCTTGGTCGGGCATCCGGGCCGTTTATCGAGCCAAGCAATTGGGCACTAAAACATTGTCGATGAACCAGCTCTTTTTGTGGTCCGGTTTTATCGCCACCATGAAACACCGTGGCTACGAACTATACACCTATACCCTCAACGA
>DATESY010000007.1:0-9116 GCA_035283865.1 Saccharimonadales bacterium (SeqCode) | reverse complement strand
TAATCAGGATACTTCCGCAGCATGTAATGCACAAAATTGGAGCCGATAAAGCCAGCACCGCCGGTAACCAGTATTTTCATCACCTTATAGTATAGCTATTTTTTGTACACAGGGTCTAGGGCACCTACATTTGCGCTAATCGAGTTCTCCCAATCAATTTCCGGATGAGCGTGCAAGATATCAGCAATATATTGCCGTAACTCTTCATATTTTTCATCAGTCTTAGCCTCGATCTTAATAGTGATATATGGTCCGTTTTGCGAATAGCGGATTACAAACATGGCATCTGTAAGCTCAAACCGGACTCCGTCGCCGGCCCTTTCGTCGTCAATAACGTCGGCGTCAGGGAAGTCTTGCCGAAGTTTTCCGGCCAATTCCGCCATCAAAGCAACTTTGCGATCATCGGGACAGAAGACTTTGATTTCCGGGCTGGATTTATATTGCGGCAGTGCGCCGACCATCTGTGAGAGCGTCTGGTCAGTACGCCCCATAGCTTGGAGCAGGCGCATTGTGGCATACGCGCCGTCATCATGATTGAAAAAATCTTCAGAGAAGAAAAAGTGTCCGGATAATTCGCCGATAAGGACAGCCTTCACTTCTTGGTTTTTCTTTTTCAAAAAGGAATGCCCGGTACGCCACATGAACGGTTCGCCGCCGCTGGCCTGAATTGTTTCTGGCACGGTTTTAGAGCAAAGCGTATTAAACATGATTTTAGCGCCCGGATGTTGGGCTAAAACATCCTTGGCAAAAAGAGCCACTAACATATCGTTCCATACGGGATTACCTTTTTCGTCAATGATACCGATACGGTCGCCATCCGCATCGTATGTAAAGCCTACATCGGCTTTACACTCAAGTATTTCATCACGCATCCGCTCCATAATGTACTCTTCGGTAGGGTCAGCGGCACCGAGCGGGAAGGTTGGCTCGACCTTGGTGTTATATTCAACTACTTCGCAGCCGGCTTGTCGTACTAGTTCGGGTATGATTTCACCGGAGCTAGTGTTGGAAGCATCGACCATAACTTTGAGTTTTCGTCCGATCTTAACGCGCTCAAGGATATCCTTGTAGTAGCTTGGGCGGATATCTTCCATAGTTACGCTGCCCGGCTTTTGCGCCCGGTCATAACCCTCCTCCTCAACCATTTTTCGGATGGTCTGCATGCCTTCGCTCACCAAGGTTTCTGAGTAGTCATTAGCTAGCTTAAAGCCATTAAACTGAGCCGGATTGTGAGAAGCTGTCACGAACACCCCACCGGGTATTTTGAAATGGTATTGCGACCAATAAAACATACCGACCATCTGCATACCGATATCCACCACATTCAGCCCAGTTGATGCTATCCCTTCAATAACCCTCTGGCTATATATCGGGCTTGTTTCGCGGCTGTCGCGTCCGACTACTACTTTAGTGTGACCAAGACGGCGCAGGTATGTGCCATGAGCTTTGCCAATATGAAGCGCCAGCTCAGGACTTAAATCCTCACCGACTATACCGCGAAGGTCGTAACCGCGGAAAATATGTGAGTTAACTTTCACTCCAATATATTACCAAATGAGTGTGGTAATATGGGGCCGATGAGTCAATTAGCGACTAAACCAATACGTAAAGCAGTCATTGCGGCAGCTGGCTTTGGCACACGTTTTTTACCTCAAACTAAGGCTATGCCCAAAGAAATGCTGCCAATTGTCGACAAGCCAATTATCCAGTATGTGGTCGAAGAGCTGGTTGATGCCGGCATAGAGGATATTATTATCGTCACCGGCTACAGTAAGCGAAGTATTGAAGATCATTTCGATAGCCCCAGTCAGGATCTGATCTCTAACTTAGAGCTAGGCGGAGAAAGCAAGGCGACTCTGCTACACGAGGTTCGATCAATAGCCGACCTAGCAAACTTTGTTTATGTACGTCAAAAGGGCCCTTACGGCAATGCCGCACCGCTTATGTCGGTAGAGCATTTAATCGGTGATGAGCCATTTATTTTTTCTTGGGGAGATGACTTTGTTAGAGCCAACCCCAGCCGTTTCAAGCAACTTATTGCAGTCTACCAGCAACACAGGGCTACCGTACTCACCTGTGTTCCGGCTAAAAGTGATCAGGATTACAAAAGGTACGGCTTTGTCGGTGGGGAACAAATCAACCCATCGTTGATGTTGGTTAAGAACATCATTGAGAAACCTGGCAGTAAGGAAAAAGCCCCTTCAAACTACGCTACGGTAAGCAGCTATTTATTTACGCCAGAACTATTTTCGTATTTGCACCAGGCAAAGAAGCGGTTAACCGCTGGCGAAGAGTTCATTATACAACCCTGTTTGCAAGAGATGATTGAAGACGGTCACAAGATCTATGGCTGCCAAGTTATTAACGCCAAGTATTATGATAGTGGCAACAAAATCGAGTACCTAAAAACTGTCGCTAACTTTGCATTAGAACATAAAGGTATCGGTCCGGCCTTCGCCGTCTATCTTAAAGCCAGACTAAAGGAGATGAAATGAATTTGCAGACCGAACTTGATGGTCTGAGTAAATCGGTCGCCAAATTTCACGAACCTCCCGCCGCCAGCGAAAAGGAATGGGAAAAGTTTGTAGATAACACGGTCGTTGCTTTAATGGCCGGTGGCGAAAGTAGCCGTTATGCCGCAGTGCTTAATGGTAAAAAAGTCCAAAAAAACGCTCATGAATTACCCAACGGCGATACTATGATCGAAATGGCCATCCGGATGTATCGCGACAGTGGCCTTAAAAAATTCGTAGCACTAGTATTCCACCATGCACACACCATAGAGGACCGTCTAGGTAATGGTAGCGGACTAGGCGTTGAAATTAAATACTGCCAGGATCCGGACCCACCAGCCGGTAAAGGTGGTGCTATTCGAAATGCCATAGAGCAAGGGTTCATTCCACACGGCTGTAGTTTAATTGTGGTGAATCCTGATGACGTGGTATTGAATTTTCCTGGCTCCTTTGTACGCTATATCGGCAACGCCCATATTGAGGGCGAAAAAAAAGGCATGCTAGCTACAGCTATCTTAGCCCCAGGTCAAATTTATCCTGGTACCGGCATGATGGTTGTCGATAATAAAGTAGTCGATACGATGATGTACCCGGTTATACCTGTTCCACTACATGTTTGTGCCTCAATTTTTTCGCCAAAGGTTATTCCAAGGTTTTTGAAGCTTTTTAGCCTCACAGAAAAAAGCGATTTCGAGAACGTCTTGTTCCCAATTTTAGCGCGCCAAAAAAAACTATGGTCAGTCGGGATCACTGAAGGGACAATTATTCCTGTTAACGATCTAAAAGCTTATAAACAGCTGGTTGATTTACTAGAATAATAGGCTTAAGACTCGGCGTCTTTGTAGTGCTGAAGTTCTGCAAGACGGGCAAGTGTGGCGGCTTTCTCAAAAGCAGCGCTAGCGACGTCAACAAGTTCTGTTGGGTTATGCGTCAGCTCTTCCCGAGGAAAATGGGCCGCGCCCCGAACCATTTCTTGTGCCCATCGTCCCGTGTCGAAGGCAGAACGAACACCCGCAGGCTCGCGGAGGCTTTTCATACTCTGTGTCAAGAAGTCTGCAGCTACTTGTCTTTGAGCATCAGCTTCTGGTGGCAAAACGCCTATTTCAATGTGTCCCATATAATCTCCTTAGTACTTTGTTGATACTATAACATCGGTTGTCTTTTTTACAAACAATTCTATTTTTTTTCTAAAAAGCTCAGGTTTATATTTTCCGGCTTGTTCGGCGACCTTTGAATGGTTAAAAGTCATTTTGCTAAAGTCCTGCAAAGTTTTAGCTAGACTTTTGGTAGTTAGCTCTTCAAAGAGCAGACCAGTTTTACCGGGAGTTACGTAATCTGCCGGTCCGCCCATTTTATAGGCTATTACTGGTGTACCGGCGGCCATGGCTTCGACTCCTGTGATACCGAAATCTTCCATGTTAGTAGGGAAGATAAAGGCTTGAGCTGCCCCAAATCTTTTTGGCATTTCTTCATCAGAAACATGGCGTAAAAAAGTCACACTGCGACCAGCCAGACGCTTAAGCTTTCGGTGGTCCGGCCCCCGGCCAATAACTATTAGAGGAACATTCAACTCAGTAGCGGCTTTGACTGCCAGGTCTATTTTTTTGTAGGGTACCTGACGACCGGCTGTTACAAAGCCCTTTCGAACAATACTTAACTGGTTAAGCTTTTTGAATCGTTCAATATCTACCGGCGGATGGATAACTTCAGCCTCACGGCCATAGTATTTTTCGATCTGCTCTTTTGTATGGTTCGAATTAGCAATGAAATAGTCCGGCCGCTGGGCCGCTTTATAATCCCAACGCCGCATTGGTCCGGCTAGTAGCTTCAAACCAAGACGGGCCAGTGGGTCCAGTCGCCCAAACCCCGGGTACTTTAAATATTCTTCGTAGCGGCTCCAATAGTAGTGAGTTGGTGAATGGCAGTATGTGATGTGTATACCCTTGGTTTTTATAAACTTTGCCTCAGCACCGCTGCTGGAAATTACTAAATAATAATCATCTAAATTCAGGCGGCTGAATGTCCATGCGCGAAGCAGCGGTAAAAATTTCTTGAGTGATTTTGGTAACTTCTGTAACCAAGTTGTCCGGATGTCAGCATCTTCAAACCACTTATCGCCAAACCAAACTTTAGGATTTGGATTGTACTGCGATGTGTATATTGGAGCTTCGGGGAACATTTTATGCAGTTCTAATACCACCCGTTCGGCACCACCCGTACCCAGCAGCCAGTCGCAGACTATAGCGACTTTGAGTTCACCAGAATTACTAGTCTTCATCCCTTTTAGGTTTAGTAGCAAGAATATTACGAAGAACAATTGCATACCCTCGCGCATCATCAAGTGCGTTGTGAGAATGTTCCGGCATACCTTTACTTATCCATTCTGGGAAATTTTTTCTCTTAGACTTATTTAAACTAAGCTCAAACTTGCCAGCAATGAAGGATGTAATATCTAAAGTTCTAGAAGCGGCTTCATAATCAGCAAAGGGATTCTTGTTAACAAACCTCCATAAGTACCAACTTACATATGAGTAATCAAATGCAATTGGATGAGCTACAAAAACAGGTTTTTTGCCCAAACTGTCTAGCCATTTGCTAAATTCTGCTATGACTTTGCTGGCTGGTTGGGCATCAGACGTCGCTTCTTGCCAAGCCTCAGGCTCGGTTTTCCACCAGGCCATAGTTGATGGGGCCTGTGACGCTCCCTCAAGTGGCTCAAGTTTGCGATAAAAATTATCTATTTCTTCACTTTCAGTTGTAGCCACTGCCGCCAAACTGATCATTGAATAAAGGCCTGGCACCGGTCCATCGGTTTCGATATCTACTGCTACGTAAACTTCATTATCCTCAATCATTCTATTTGGCTCCAATGCGTCGCAGAACAACCTTAGCGGTTTTGGCCAGGATGATCAGATCTAACCACAAGCTCCAGTTTTGAACATAGTAAAGATCCAGCTTGCGGCGCTCTTCAACACTAATATCACGCCGACCGGAAACCTGAGCTAGACCCGTCAGGCCGGATTTTACCGCTAATATTAGGTCTTTTTTGTCATGCTTTTCTAATTCCTGAGGCTGTAAAGCTCGCGGACCAACCAAACTAATATCACCTTTGACGATGTTTATTAACTGTGGTAGTTCGTCCATGCTAGTACGGCGCAAGAAACGGCCGATATAACTGACCCGCGGGTCATTAGGGATGTGATCGCCACCGGCCCGGTATTTAGTGATTAAATCGCGGCGGCCCATTTTGGTGAAGGCTTCTTCAGGCGTCATATTGGTGTAGGCTTTTTTATGTGTCCGGAATTTATAGATCTTTCTGGTATTGCCAAAACGGGTCAGCCGGCGGTCTTTAAATAGCAACGGTCCCCCTGGGTCAAAGATTTTTATAAGTAGAGTAATAAGTAACATAAACGGTAGGGAAATAACTAAAAACATACCACCAAGGATAATATCAGTCAGGCGCTTAACAATCCTTCCCCAGCCTATTAGAGCCGTTTGATGGACGGCAATTACCGGAATTTGCGAGCGAAAAAGCTCAACCGCGATGTTGCCAACAAACAGTTCGCTGTTGCCCGGCACGAAGCGGAAGGCGATATGTTTGGTTTGGGCGAATTCTAAAATCTCGTTGTTGGCGGCCCCCGCAGCGTAAAGCTCAGTTTGGACAATGCCATGTATGTCGCTAGTCCGTAATTTGGCGACAGCCCCAGTAAAAGAATCAAAAACCGGGATGTGTGGAAAACGCTCTGGGGTATGGCTCTTATTGCCGACAATGCCAACGATTTTGTAACCGGAAATTTTGCTATCAGAAAGCAAACGGACAAGTTCACCCGCGACCTTAGTGTTGCCAATAATCAAAACATTAGTGATGCCAACACCATATTTGTAAAGATAAGCTCTAAACGAACGGGCTAGATTACGGAAAATCACTAAGAACAAAAAAGCCAGTACGAAAGCGTAAACCGGTACCAGCCTGGCCGGGAAAATCGTCCGGTTAACCGCATAACCGTAGCTGATAACAAAAAGCAGCCCCACGAACGAACCTATTAACAGCCGGCCTAGTTCATTAAAGCGCTTTTCTTGTATGGAGCTGCTATAAAGTCCGAGCACAGCAAAGAATAGAATCCAAAAGGGTAGCAGTGCCAGAAAGACGCCGATATAAGTAGTGGCAGGAATAGGGTGTGCCACCGGTACGGTACTTAAAGTCCCCCTTAGCGCATAGGCACCGACAAAGGCTGCCACCAAAGCTAAAAAATCGCCCACCACCAAAAGCAGACTATAGAATAAGGACGCATTACTCTTCATGACGCTATACTAGATTGTATCACTTATGGACCCTTCTAAAACCGCCCTTAAACTATCCTGGATGGTGGCAGCAATTCTCGCTTTACTGCCCTTCCATGCCCTATTTACCACCTGGGCTGGCAGTAACTTTGGACATCTCGATGCCTGGCGGGTTTGGAAAGAAATATTGCTTTTGCTAGCCATCCCACCGATACTCTGGCTGATCTGGCGCGCTCCGGAACTTAGAAAGTGGCTCAAGCAATCGTGGATAGCCAGACTCTTCGGATTATATGTAGTCCTGCATCTGCTACTGGGCACTTGGGCCCTAGCCCAAAATGAAGTTAATGCTACGGCCTTTATCTACTCACTTATTGTTAGCCTGAGATTTATCGGCTTTTTTCTGCTCTGTGCTGTCATTGTTAGCCAAAACGACTTTTTGCGACGCCATTGGCAAAAATTACTTCTGCTACCAGCCGCGGCGGTAATTATTTTTGGCCTAATACAGAAGTTCCTACTGCCTTATGATTTTCTGCGCCACTTTGGTTATGGCAAAGATACTATTGTTGCCTACCAAACCGTCGATTCGAACCTGGATTATCGCCGCATCCAATCAAGCCTGCGCGGCGCTAACCCGTTAGGGGCTTATCTGGTGCTGATAATCCCAGCCTTTTGGTTAAGCCTGCAAAAAACCCGGGTTTGGCGCTGGCTTGGGCTGTTGGGAGGCCTGGTAGTTTTGTTATTCAGCTATTCAAGAAGTGCCTGGCTTGGTCTAGTGGCAGCCGTGGCCTCGCTGCGCGGTGTGACTCTTAAAACCTTTAACTTTAGTTATCGAACTATAATAGTTGTTCTGCTGCTTTTAGCTTTACTAGGCGGTGGATTTTTTCTTACAAATAAAAGCGATGATGCCCAAAGAACTATATTCCATACTAGCGATGAATCAGTAGCGTCTAGCAGTTCTAATGCCGACCGGCTAGCATCTATGAAAGCTGGTACCAAGGATATTATCCGCCAACCACTGGGTCATGGCCCGGGCACAGCCGGCCCGGCTTCATTTAGAAACGATCAGCCGGCTAGAATTTCTGAAAATTATTTCTTACAAATCGGCCAAGAAGTTGGTATAGCTGGTATTGCGATCTTTGTAGCCATCTGTGTTTTGGTCGGCAGGGAATTATGGCGTCATCGCAGTGAGCAGCTGGCAAAAATCCTGCTGGCTAGTTTAGTCGGTATAACATTTGTTAATTTACTATCGCATGCTTGGACTGATGACACACTTGCCTACCTATGGTGGGGCATGGCTGGTATCTGCCTGGCGCCGAGACTCGTCAAAGATAAACATTAGAGGTATTATTTAGCTATGAATCGTAAAGGCTTCGTTCTTATAGAAATATTCCTACTTATCTTTGTTGCTATGGTGCTAGGTGGCACTGGTTGGTATGTGTGGAATGCTAAGAAAGAAACTGATAAAAACTTCAACGACTCCAATTCAGCCAGTAATTCGACCTTTTTGTATGCGTCAAGACCCAATGAAGATATTGCCCCCGATGGCTGGGAATTTTATGCTAACCATGAAGGTGATTACGCGTTTTATTATCCTCCTTCTTGGATCCTGCAAGATAAGGGTTGTAATCCAGGGCTGGTGCTGTTGGGCGCTAATGAACGATCGACCGGCCGGTGCGGAACAGAGAGCTTCGGGCAAATAGTAATCTATGCGAAAGAAGGTCCTCCTACTTCTACTTCAGGAACCTATCTTCGCGAGGCCGACGGATACACGAACATCCGATGGCACGATGCTCCTGAAGCCGGTGGAATTATAGGTACCAAAATGAGCGGTGAAGCTAGTGGCCAGGTGCGGGAATCTGAGATCGGTACCACGGGCCTACCTGATGGTACCGAAGTAACTCTGTATGTTTTTTATGATCAAGACGACGACCGAACTCACACCGCTACTTATATTCAGCTAGATTCCTACCCAGACGTTCTGGCTGATTTTGATCGGATGGTCTCAACCCTTGTTTTTGAGCTGTAGGAGCAGCTAACGACTAAAGTGCCAAAAACCAAAAACGAGAACCGCAAACTAGCTATACAGATTGCTGAGTATTTGATCTCCGGAGGGGCGTATTTCTGGACGGGCTACGGTGTTTTTGCTCTACTGTGGTCTGTTTTAGGTTGGAGCCTGTGGTGGGCCAAACTGGGCGCCAATGTAGTCGGCTGGACAGCCAATTTCCTACTGCAACGCTACTGGGTCTTTAAAAACCCGCACCTTAAAGGCCATCTGGGCCAGGTCAGCGGCCGTTACGTAGTGATTACCCTAATTGATTTTGT
>DATESY010000006.1:0-4336 GCA_035283865.1 Saccharimonadales bacterium (SeqCode) | reverse complement strand
TTGGAATGGCAATATAGGCAAACCATGTCAACATATTGTCATAACCCTGGGATAAATGCTAGTGGATAAGATTGGTTTTTAGTGGATAAAAAAACCGACCCTCAGGTGGAGCCGGTCAAGCTAAGTCTCTCACCGCTTAGCTTACTGCGCTGGCCTGGCGGACTCTTTTGAGCCGGTTACCAGTCCGTTTGATGGTGGCAATCTCTTCGTAAAAGAGCTTAAAACCATCAAGAGCGCTACCAAGATTCTTGGTACTCAAAATCAACCTCACGATTAACCGAACCAGTCTAGCAAACCTAGGTCTTTTGGTCAAGGCTGGGGGCATGCCGCTAATGCTAGTATTTTAAGTGTTAATCAGGGGTCTGTTACAATGAACAGATAGGTGAAAGAGGTTTACTTTAAGCAGCAAAATATGTCCAAGAATGGCGCCCGCAGCGGACTGTTAGCTACCCGCCGCGGGTCGCTTAGAACGCCTTTCTTTATGCCCTGTGCCAGCAAAGGCGCGGTTAAAGGTTTACAACCGGCTCAGGTTAAGGCGACAGGCGCCCAAGTCTTGCTGGCCAATGCTTATCATTTACACCTTCAGCCAGGCGAAAAGGTTATAAAAAAGCTGGGCGGCCTGCATAAGTTTAGCGGTTGGCAAGGGCCAATCTTAACTGATTCGGGCGGCTTCCAAGTCTTCTCGCTGGCCGATGTCCGTAAGATCACCGAAGAGGGTGTAACTTTTAAGGATCCCGGGAGCGGTGATCTGATCTTTATCTCGCCGGAAAAATCTATGCAGATCCAGTTCGATCTGGGCAGTGATATTATCATGGCCTTTGACGATGTAACCGGCTTGTCTTTGCTCGAGAGAGACCGGGCGACTGAAGCTGTGGAACGAACGCACCGCTGGCTGGAACGCTGTTTAGTGGAGTTTAAGAAATTAACCAAGTTAATGAGTAAAAATGAGCGGCCGCTACTTTTTGGCATAGTTCAGGGAGGGCTAGATAAGGAATTACGGAAGATGAGCTTAGAGTTTGTCCAATCGCAAGATGTCGATGGAGTGGCTATCGGTGGCCTGGCCGTCGGTGAAACCAGGACCGAAATGTATGACATGCTGCGTTATTTAGCGCCGTTATATGATCGCTCTAAAGTTCACTATCTAATGGGGGTGGGCGAGCCGGTAGATATGCGCCTGGCTATTAAAAGTGGTATTGACGTGTTTGACTGCGTTTTGCCAACTCGTAACGGCCGGCATGGCCAGGTCTGGACAACAGGAGACAGGAAGCTAAATCTTAACCATCTAAGATTTGCCAATGACCCCAAACCGATAGACCCCAAGTGCGATTGCAGCACTTGTCAATCAGGTTATAGCCGGGCTTTCTTACGACATCTCTTTAAGACAGGCGATCCGCTGGCCGGTAGTTTAGCTTCTGTCCACAATCTCCGTTATTTGGCTAAGTTATGCGATAACTACCGTTCTCCTTGATAAAGTGCCCACACCAGTAATAAGATATACATATGGCTAAAACTACAATAAGTGTTAAAACTGACCCAATGACTAAGCAGCAAATTAAAAAATTTGCGGCTGAGCTGGGGTTGTCAGTGAATTCTCTTATGAACGCTCAGATAAGGCAAATGTTACGAGACAGGAAAGCGCTCCTCTAAAATTTTGCCCCAAAAAGTATGCATAAACCAACTGCGATAATTTTATGTAAACCATCTATTGTTTTAGAGTGGTGGGCGGTGGGGGACTTGAACCCTCAACCTTACGCACGTCAAGCGTATGCTCTAGCCAGTTGAGCTAACCGCCCGAGCTCTAAAACATTATAACCTAACCTTAGATGGCAGAGGAGAAACAAACATATTTGAACAGAGTCTCATATTTGATATAATTTTGCTGTTGAGAGACTTGTGGAAAACTTAGTAAAAAAGTACTAGCCTTTTATGGCTAGCCACTATATACTTTTTTCACAGGCTGAGTTTTGCCGATGTGTTAATTTATGAAAAGTCGAGCGTAGTTGCGAGGACGCTCGATTTTTTATTTCCAACCTATAAGCTGTTATCATGGACAAAGTTATGGATGAAACGCAAAAACTAGGGAAAAACGACCATCGTCGGCTCGGTAAAGAGCTAGACCTGTTTGTTTTCTCTGATCTTGTCGGAGCTGGACTACCTTTATTTACCCCCAGGGGTGCAGTCCTCAGAGATGAACTCTTGCGCTTTTCTGAGGAGTTACAAGCTAAAAACGGCTATCAGAAGGTATCTATACCCCATATAACGAAGGATGAACTTTACAAGGTCTCCGGGCACTGGGATAAGTTCGGCGATGAGCTTTTTTTGGTCAAAAGCCAGGAAACTAGCGATAAGATGGTCCTAAAACCAATGAACTGCCCGCACCATATCCAGATTTACGCCTCCAGGCCCCGTAGCTACAAAGAACTACCTATCCGTTATATGGAAAACACCATCCAGTACAGAGATGAGAAGAAAGGCGAATTAAGCGGTCTAGTAAGGGTTAGGGCTATCTCAATAGATGACGCTCATGTTTTTTGCCGCCTGGATGAGATAGAGGAAGAATTTAGGACCATTCTCTCCATGATTAAGGAGATGTACAGCGTTTTTGGTATGAAGTTTAAGGCCCGCCTATCCTTTCGCGATGACTCTGATGCTTACCTGGGTGAGGCCAAAGATTGGGAAATGGCCCAAAAAACTATTGAGGAAGTAGCTAAAAAACTGAAGCTGGAATACGATCTTGTTGAAGGTGATGCTGCATTTTACGGGCCTAAAATAGATATTTTAGTGACTGACTCCTTGGGTAGAGAGTGGCAATGTGCTACCGAGCAGCTGGATTTTGTGATGCCCAAGCGCTTTGGGCTGGTCTACGTTGACAAGGACGGCTCTGAAAAGCCGGTGATTATGATACATAAGGCGCTTTTAGGTTCATTTGAGCGCTTTTTAAGCGTTTATATTGAGCATACTGGTGGACATTTTCCGGTTTGGCTGTCGCCAGAGCAGCTGCGGGTGATAGCCTTAAATGACGATAAACCTATCTTAAAATTGGCCAAGGACGTTGTAGAAAAAGCTAGAGAACTTAATCTTAGAGCTAAGCTAGACGACAGTAGCGAGTCGGTGGCTAAGAAAATCCGTGAAGCCGAGGTCATGAAGGTCCCATATACTTTAGTGATAGGCCAAAAGGAAGTGGAGTCCGGTGAAATTGTACCAAGACTACGTCGTGATTTAGGCAGGCAACCACAAAAACCAGAAAATATCGATGACTTCTTAGCCCGCTTGACCAAGGAATCTAAGACCCGTAGTAAGTGATTTATGAAAACCATTGCGGTCGATATAGATGATGTATTGGCGGCTAATGCTGAAGGCTTTGTCGAATTTAGTAACCAGCGCTGGGGCACTCATCTCAAGCCTGATGATTACACCGAGCACTGGGCCGAGATGTGGGGAGTTGACTTTGAAGAGGTCGAAAAGAGAAGAAATATTATTGTGAAAGAGAGACTATTCCTCAATCATCGTCTATTTGAAGAGGCGCACTCAGTCCTAAAAAAGTTAGCTAAAAACTACAAATTGGTGGTTGTTAGCTTCAGAGGCCCTCGCGTTCAAGCTGACACCATAGATTGGATAAATCAAAGCTTCGATGGTATCTTCTCAGAAGTTCATTTCGCCAAGATTTGGGATCGACCAATTCATATTTTGGAACAACTAAAAATGACTAAGGCGGAGGTTTGCAGGGAAATCGGAGCCGTCTATCTCATAGACGACCAGCCCAAGCATTGTTTAGCTGCTGCTGAGGCTGGCATAACGGCTTTACTCTTTGGTGAATATAAGTGGACTAATGTTAGTAATTTGCCCGAGGATGTTATTAAACTAAAAAACTGGCCGGAAGTTTTGGAATATTTTAATGCAAAGAGTTGATGCAGACTTTAAACGACGGGTTTATGAGATAGTTGCCCAGATACCCAAGGGTAGGTTTATGACATATGGCCAACTAGCCGCCTTGGCCGGGGCACCATGGGCAGCTTGGGAAGTTGGCCAGATAGCCCATAGAGGACCTGCAAAATTGCCTTGGCAAAGGGTGGTTAACAAAGATGGTGGATTGGCCAGTGGTTATCCAGGTGGCTACGAGGGGCACAAAAAGGCGCTAGAGGCCGAGGGCGTCTATGTCGATGAGGATTATCGGGTTAAACTTGAAGGACTTTTATGGCAACCGCAGGCCAAAGGCCAAAGCTCGTTGTTATAGTTGGGCCGACAGCCAGCGGCAAATCTGACTTGGCGCTGAGAATTGCCCAAGAATTTAATGGCGAGATTATTGCTGCCGATTCACGCACGGTTTATAAGGACA
>DATESY010000005.1:0-5644 GCA_035283865.1 Saccharimonadales bacterium (SeqCode) | reverse complement strand
AATCATTATTATCATGGGAACAAAGCCGGATTGATGTTTGTTTCGCCACATTCTACCCCGATTATGCCTTAAACCCCGGCTATTAGTAAAGGGGCATAAGTCAAGGGCGATACTTATCCAAAAATACCTCTTTTGCCGGTGGTATTGCGCAGTTCGCTAAGTAGTTCTTGTTGCTCTTTGGTGAGTTTGGCTGGCGTGTCTACCAAAACCGTAACAATGTGGGCACCACGGCCAGAGCCCTTAAGATGCGGCACGCCATGGCCAGAGAGCTTAAAGTCACTGCCGCTTTGGGTGCCAGCTGGTACCTTCATGCGCACCGGCCCATCAACGGTTTCTACGTCTATTTCAGTTCCTAGGGCAGCATCGACCATATCAATGTGTTCACTGGAGAGGATTAAATCGCCTTCACGGGTGAACTTTTTGTGTGGTTTGACCCGGATAAGCACATAAAGGTCGCCTTTGGGGCCATTGGCTATGGCTTCACCGTGCTCACGCAGGCGAATGGTCGCTCCATCATCTATGCCAGCCGGTATTTTAAGCTTAACTGTCAGGTTTTTGCGCTGGGTGCCTTTGCCGCTACAAACGCTGCAGATCTTTTCGGGAATCTTGCCCTTCCCCTTACACTTCGGGCACGGAGCGGCCTGTTGGATGTTACCAAAGACAGTGCGCATAACATTGGTGATTTGGCCACTGCCTTGGCAGTTATCGCAGGTCTTCAGTTCATGGCCGGGTTCAACAGTCGTGCCTTTACAGTGTTCACAGGTATCTTCCAGGTTAAGTCGTAAATCTACTTCAGTACCAAAAACAGCTTCTTCGAAGCTGATTTCGACATTAGTCTCGACGTCACGGCCACGGTTTTGCCGAGAGCCGCCTGCGGTTTGGCCGCCAAAGAAGCTGCCGAATATATCACCGAGGCCCAGATCGCCAAAATCAAAATGAAATTCCTGGCCAGGACCACCAAAGCCGCCAAATGGGCTACCGTCAGAAGCTGCACTGCTGCCTACACCAGCATGACCGAACTGATCGTAGCGCTGGCGCTTAGAACTGTCATTCAAGACTTCATAGGCTTCATTAATTTCCTTGAACTTAGTTTCATCGCCACCACGGTCTGGGTGGTGCTGGACGGCCAGGCGACGGTAGGCTTTTTTAAGCTCATCAGCACTGGCCGACTTACTTACCCCCAGTATTTCGTAGTAATCCCTTTTAGTCATGCTGGCCGTCAAATTCTTTTTAGGTTATGCTTGGCTCTTAACTGTCGTGCGCCTCTGGAAATAGCCCTTCTGATGCTAATTCCACGCAGTTGATGCTCTGTTTCGATATATTTTTTTAGTTCATCGAGTTCTGCCCGGCTCATTTTGGGCGGGTTGCGACGGATTACGGGGTATAGCACTCTTTCAACTTGTTCGTCATAAGCTGCAGCAGCCACAACCTCGTCTTCAAATACTGCTTCATCTTCTTGTGCCGCTAGTTCGTGTCCATACATAGTCCACTCTATCGGTACATAGAGTTGGTCTGAGGCTTCTGGTGCTAGATTATTAGCTGGCATTTTTAAGTTCACCATCCAGCCATTTTTGGGCTTTTTTAGAAATTCGTGATAACGGTATAGCTTCCAATACGAAACTGTCGTAGCTGTGAAGTTTGACAATTTCACGCTCAACTTCATCAAATAAATCTTCACGGCTATCCATTACCAGCAATATCTCGTCATTTGATTTTATTTTACCTTGCCAGTGAAATTCAGAGCTTACGGGAATTTTATGAACACAAGCAACAAAATGCTTAACAAGTAAAGTATTTACGATTTTGTCCGCTTCTTTTTCGTCAGCGCAAGTTAAATACAAATTACAGAAGCTGGTCACTAGACTATTCTCAGTTCTGCCCGCGCCTCACGAAGCCGGTGTGACCAGTACGTAAACAATTCTTTTAATTCTCCCTCGGCGGCAACATGCCCGCCAGCTGGTGGACTTTTTTGGGCTTCAATCATTGCTCTGAGTTGCTCATGAATAGTGAGCAGGGGTGAATCAACGGCACCGACCGGGTCGAAAATAGGCATATCTCTGACTTCACCATCCCAGCGGGCTACTGTCCGATCAATGTAGTCGACGGCAGTTTGACCTCTTTCGGCGAGCAATGGGTCAAGCACAGCCCAAAATTCCTGTGCGTTAATTACATTTCCGGTATGGACACGTTCACTCATACTCTCTTCCCTTTTTTTGATGAATCATCGAGAACCTCGCCCTCGATGAATTTGCGGTCTTTGGCAACGTAATTATCCTTGGCGTATTTCACGCCCAGCTTAACCCCGGCAGCCAGCACAGCTGCTGGCAGCAGGACGTAACGCAGGAAATTAGCCGGCTTCACCTAATCTTCTTCCGGGGACTGTCCCTGCTGCTTTTCCCATTGCTCCAGGAAGGAATCTTCGCCGGGATCAGTTGAACCTTCGCCGTCAGCGCCCAAAAGGTGCTGATCGCCAGTGTGTCCAGGCTTGGGCAGTTTATCTCGGTAGGACAGGTCGTTTTCAGGTGGTCTTCCTTCCATTATTTCTCCTTCTTATCTTCGTCGATAACTTCGCCCTCAACCGGTTCATCTTTATCAGGTTTTTTCTTGTCGCCATCTTTGCTTTCAGCTTTCGGCTTTTCGCTTTCAGCTGAAGCGTCCGCCTTGGCGGATGCTTCATACATTTTAGCGCCAATCGGCATAATCTTGTCACTCAAGTCTTTAGCGGCTTTCTCTAGCTCGTCTTTATCGGTAGCTTCCAGATGAGTCTTAGCCTCGTCAATAGCTTCCTGCAAGGTCTTGGCATCTTCTTCGCTGAGCTTATCTTTGTATTCGGTCTTCATTTTCTCGGCTTGGTAGACAGCATTATCTAGCTGGTTCTTGACCTCGACAGTTTCACGTTTCTTCTTATCTTCCTCAGCATGGGCTTCAGCATCTTTGGCGGCTTTCTCAATTTCGTCTTTACTTAAACTACCGCTTTCTTTAATAGTGATGCTTTGTTCTTTGCCGGTACCTTTGTCTTTAGCACTGACGTTTAAGATACCGTTAGCATCGATGTTAAAGGTAACTTCAACCTGCGGTACACCGCGTGGGGCTGGCGGGATGCCGTCCAGCACAAAGCGGCCCAGGGATTTATTGCCTTCAGCCATGTCACGCTCACCCTGCAGCACATGGATTTCCACGCTGTTTTGGTTATCGGCAGCTGTGGAGAAGACTTCATTCTTACTAGTCGGGATGGTGGTATTGCGCTCGATCAGTTTGGTGGTGACGCCACCCAGGGTTTCAATGCCCAGTGATAGTGGTGTGACGTCTAACAGCAGTACGTCTTTGACATCACCCTGTAGCACACCGGCTTGAATAGCCGCACCGACAGCCACTACTTCATCAGGGTTAACACCTTGCATCGGTTCTTTACCAAAAACTGACTTAACTTTCTCAACTACGGCTGGCATACGGGTCATACCACCGACTAAGACTATTTCATTAACGTCTTTGGCTTCTAGTTTAGCGTCTTTAAGGGCCTTTTTAACCGGCTCGACGGTTTTATCTATTAGATCCTGGACCAGTTCTACTAACTTAGCCCTGGTTAGTTTGTATTCAAAATGTTTTGGTCCCTCAGCATCAGCCGTCAGAAACGGCAGGTTAATGTCAGCTACTTCAGAAGTCGATAGCTCTTTCTTGGCTTTTTCGGCTTCTTCTTTCAGGCGCTGCATGGCCGCCTTATCTTCTTTAATATCGATGCCGGATTCTTTCTTAAACTGGTCAACAAAGTGGTTGACGATACGCAGGTCAAAGTCTTCACCACCTAGGTGGGTGTCACCGTGGGTGGAAAGAACTTCAAATACCCCATCACCTAGCTGCAGGATGGAAACATCAAAGGTGCCGCCGCCAAGGTCGTAAACAGCGATTTTCTCTTCCTTGCGTTTATCCAGGCCATAAGCCAGGGCAGCTGCTGTTGGCTCGTTAATGATGCGCTTAACTTCCAAACCAGCAATTTTACCGGCGTCCTTGGTAGCTTGACGCTGAGAATCGTCAAAGTAGGCCGGCGTGGTGATAACGGCTTCGGTTACTGGTTCACCCAGAAATTTCTCGGCATCGGCCTTAAGTTTAGATAAGATCATAGCGCTGACTTCTTCCGGACTATATTCTTTATCTGCCATCTCTACTTTTACGCCAGTGCCGGCTTTAACTATCTTATAGGGCATAAGTTCGATGTCTTTTTGGACTTCCGGGTCGGTAAACTTACGGCCGATTAATCGTTTAACACCGAAAATAGTATTGGTCGGGTTAGTAACCCGTTGGCGGTTAGCTACTTGGCCTACTAAGCGTTCACCATTCTTATTAATTGCTACTACGCTTGGCGTAGTGCGGTTACCTTCGCTATTTGCGATAATCTCGGGTTTACCAGCTTGCATAACCGCCATTGCCGAGTTGGTTGTTCCCAGATCTATACCAATTATTTTAGCCATCTTTTTCTCCTTTCATTTGTTCAAATCTTTGCCTATTTAACTCAAGCGCTTCGGCTATTATTTGGCCTTCAACAGTTATTGGCAAACCAGAGGGCTCGCGACCGACAGTGGTCGTCCTTCTTAGACCACGAGCAACTATATTGAATTCTTCTCTTGTCATTCCCCTTGGATAGAGAGGCGGAGATTCTTTACCTAATTTTTCTATATATGTTTCGCCCATACTTATCCTTTCTTCACTTTAACCATCGCGTGACGGATAACTTCGTCACCAATTTTGTAACCAGGCTGAAGTTCTTCGACTATAACTTCATGTTCACCACCGTTATCGTCCATATGGACTGCTTCGTGCAGATGCGGATCAAAATGTTCGCCAACAGTTTTAATGCGTTCTACGCCTAATTGTTTAAAGCAGTTTTCAAACTGTTTGATGACACCTTGGACACCTTTAACATAATCATGGTCTTTGAGGTCTTTCGGAACGTGTATCAGGGCTCTTTCAAGATTATCTACCGCTGGCAACAGCTCACGGACAATGGCAGCTTTGTAGTAATTTCCCATGCCCGCCTTTTCTTCTTCCGCCCGGCGGTGCAGATTAAGTGAATCGGCCCGTTCGCGCTGCAGGGCCTGGGTTAATTCGGTAACTTGCTGTTGCAGATCGGCTAGAGTTAGTTTTTTAGACATAGAGTGTACTCTCCAGGGTCTTGCCGGCTCGGCCAACAAGGGCCATTACGTCGCGGTAGCTTTGGCGGGTGGGACCTAATACACCGATGTAGCTGCTATCGGAAAAAGGGCTCCTGAAGCGACTGATAATGAGTGAGCAGCCGGCTCCACCACCAATCGGGTTTTCCTGCCCGATATACACACTCAGCGGTTGGTTAGGCGCAGCTTCATACAGCCAAGGCTCCAGGTTGTCCAGCAACCTCGCAACTTGCTGGACCTGGCCGGTCTGCATGAATTCCGGCTGACCAAATAGGTTAGACAGGCCGCTCATATATAATTGCTCACCAATGGTGGCCATCCCCAAGTTATGGGTCAGCTCAACCAGAGTGTCTACAGTGTTACGGATGGTCTGCTCCGGCAGCCCGCCAGAGGCTACCCGGGCCGATAGAGCCCGCTGAGCTCTTTTTTCGGCCAGTTCTTCAGGCACAGAGGTATAGGCTATCTCGTTAACGTAATAG
>DATESY010000004.1:0-2700 GCA_035283865.1 Saccharimonadales bacterium (SeqCode) | reverse complement strand
GTTCCAGTGATTTCTTGTGGGCATCAGCGTGAGTCAGGGCGTAATCCAGCAGGCGTTCTAGCCTATGGTGGGCGGCACTGCCCATAACGCTTGGCAGAGCCACCGCCAAAGTGGCGCTGGGTCTTGTCGGCGAAGCAGCGTGCTTAGCCATGATCTCACCGCTTTTGGCGACCTGGCTAGACTTTTTGGCAAATGGCAATACACCAAAGCGTTTAACCCGGCCGTCCTGGCCGATAGAAGCGGCGCGCGAGACCCGGGCGTGATCAGGTGATAAACTGCGGCTCTTGATTTTATCCTCTGGTTGGGTCCGGGCAGACTTTTTGACGATGCTGCGCATCAGCGTTTTGGCCCGCTGCGGCTTTCTACCCGCGGCCTGAACAGAGCGCTCTTTGGCGCTCTTTCTAATAGCTCTGGCGGGTTTACTAAAACCATCAATACTAAGACCGTTAATCGGTTTTTTAATATGCTGGGCGGCCGCTTTAGCGGCCCCTATTAATTGTCCGGTTACCGCGTCATAGCGGTTGCCGTTTATCTCTATAATACTGCTAACTTTGTTCACTAAAATCCAGTTACCCCTGATATGGTATAAATTCCATAATACTCCGAACAAAATAATTATGCAAATGGTTATCCACACCACTGTTAATTGTCCGCGTAGTGGTTACTTACTGCTAGACTATTAGTGATGGATTTTCTCGATCCCAGAAAAAGACGGACGCACAATATCCGGCTGATGATTGGCTATGGTTTAGTGGCCATTGCTATCGGCTTGACATCGGTTATTTTAGTCTACGGCGCCTATGGCTACGGTATTAATACCAAGACCGGTGAGCTTATCCAAAACGGTCTGCTGTTCGTTGACTCTAAACCATCTGGCGCTGGTATTTATCTCAACGGCCAGCAAAACCAGAGTACTACCGGTGTCCGCCTGACCCTGCCGGCCGGTAGTTATGAACTGACGGTTAAAAAGAGCGGCTACCGTGATTGGAGCCGTAAGTTCAGCCTTAATGAACACTCTATTGCCCGCTTTAGCTACCCCTTCTTATTCCCGATTACTCTCACCAGCCAAAATATTAAAATTTATGCCCAGCCACCGCAGCTGGTTAGCCAGTCACCGGACAGGCACTGGCTACTGGCCCAAGTGCCGGCTAGTGATGCCAAAAACGTGGTTTTTGACATGTACGATACCACTAAGCCTGATCAGCTGCCGCTGCCCCTAGCGCTGCCGGCAGGGCTGCTGGGCGGCAGCGGCCAAGGCGACAGCTTAAAGGCACTGGAGTGGGCTGCCGATAACAACCATCTGTTGCTGGAGCATAACTATAGCGGTGGCCAGGAGTTTATTATCTTTAACCGAGCCGACCCGAGCACGTCAATAAATGTTAGCCGGATTTTTGGTGTAGCTGCCACCCAGATGAGCCTGCGCAACAAAAAGATTGACCAGCTCTATATCTATAACCAAGCCAACGGCAGCCTGTCACTGGGGGATGTTAGCCAAAACAGTGTCCAGCCGCTACTAACCGACGTACTGGCCTATAAAGCCTATGGAGATGACTTACTGAGCTATGTAACAGCTCAGCAGGTAACTACTGGTCAGGTTATGGCTCGCATCTGGGAAAATGGCAAGACCTATCCGCTTTACACTTTCTCAGCTGGCAGCCAATACCTGCTGGACGCCGACCAGTTCCAGGGTAGTTGGTACTACGTGGCTGGTAGTGACAGCGCCGATCGCATTAATATTTATAAGGATCCCTTGAGCGGCATTAAAGATCCGGCGACTGCTAAAGCCATCCCGCTGATTGCCCTGCCCGATTACAGTGCTTCGAAACTGAGCTTTTCGGATAATGGTCGCTTGGTTGCCGCCCAAGCCGGACAGAAATTGGCTGTTTATGATATTGAGACCCGCTCACGCTACCAATACACCCTGGATAAGCCCCTTTCGGGTGATATGCGCTGGATGGATGGCCACCGTCTTATCGGCCTATCTAATGGCTCAATACTAGCCATGGACTATGACGCCCTCAACCAGCAGCTGCTTATACCAGCCATCAGTTCTGAAGCTATATTCTTTGACAAAGACTACAACCAGATGTTCAGCTTAGTTGCCGGCGATGGGACTGTAACCTTGCAACGCACCGACCTGCGGGCTGGAGTCGATCTACCAAGGTAAATCACTAAACATTGTCTTAGCGGCTGAGCCAGTCCCAGAGGCGGTGCCACAAGCTTTCGGCATTACCAGGGATTTTAGCTGAGCTGGTAGCCAGAGTGTTTGGAGCAGCCTGTGGTTTGTTGCTGGCCAAGCTGGGGCTGATCTGCTCACCGACTACCACCAGACGGTTAAGGCTGGTGCCTGGCGGGTCACAGGTTATTAAGCTAACCGTCGCCGGCTTGTCTCTGGGACCCAGCACCGAGACGTTAGTTGGGACCACTATCTCATTAAGGTAGACTTGGTAGGTATAGCGCGTACCGTCCCTTTGCAGGTAAAACGTATCGCCATTTTCCAGGCGGGAAAGCAGTACAAAGGCAAACTTGTACTTGCCTTTGTTAAAGATGTTGTTGCTGGAATGGCCGACAATTACCCCATTACCGTTTTGCCCGGGTTTAGCCGTATCGGCATAATACACCACGCCGTTTTCCAGACCCTTCTGGATGCTGTTTTCGGAAATAGAGTTAACATTATAGACCACCGGAATTTGGACGTTG
>DATESY010000003.1:0-2953 GCA_035283865.1 Saccharimonadales bacterium (SeqCode) | reverse complement strand
CAGCAGAGCAGGTCATTATCAACGGTCGTTTGGTGATGGAAAACGATCAATTGCGGACAGTTGACGAGTTGGAGATAGTACGCAATACTAGGTTGAGTCTAAAAAAATTGAGGGAGTTGTCTCGAAACTAAGCTTATGTCTAGCTCTGCTCGCATAAGATCCGAAAGTTTGCCCGATACCACAACTGCGTCATTTAAATTTAACGGTCACTCTATTACAATTACCTCGGCTAACGAAGCCAAAACTGTTGATGTCAACGGCATCCTGCGAGATCCGACTGACTTTCATGGATCAACGCAGGTCCATGATGTAGTCGAGTTTGGAGCTGCATTTGCGGGTCTGATAGGTGAATACCAAGACCCCGAAGGCTTTTTCGAGGATAGCGATGAATTGCCCGATAAAGGCGTGGTAATTCTGGCCGATCATTTTGAGGAAGCTGCCGATTTGGTCCAATCGGTGGATAAACTTGCTCAACAAGTTATTGCTGAGCCGCGACTATATGACGACAGAGGGTTTTGCCAACAGTATTTGGACTTGGCTAGAGCCGGCTATGGATTATTACGAGACCGTTTGCCCCACTTCGAAGAACCCATTCGCGGTATTCCCGTGTCTTTGGAAAGGGCAGGGTTAGTCATTACCAGACTCGCTCAAGAAGTTGGTCTAAATGAAATTATTCCTGACGAGATAAGAGTAGTCACTAAACGGGCGCACCCAAAAAGTGACAGCCCAGAAGATCTTATGGTTAGCGTTAAATGGCGTAACCTGGAAGACATATCTAGGCTCGGTGGGAAAGTTGTTGAAGTTGCTGATTTTGTAAATCCGGCTTCTTGGGCATCGACGGCCGCTATGTTAGTCTCGGCCCACAGCCGCGGTGGCATCCCCAGCACGGTAGTTCATAGATCATTCATGGCAACCGAACAAGGTATTGTTTTTTCTCGGCGAGCATTGGAGGGTGAAAAAATGGGCAACATTCGGCCCGTTTATTACACTGTCGGCACTTCAAAGAACTTAACCCCACAGTATTATCTGTATGATCCGGCTGTAGCCGATGCCGGCCATGTGTTGCGGCATTTCTTGCCTGATTGGTATGAGCATTAATGGTAAAAGAAAGTATGGCTGTAGAAATAGTAGAGACTACAACGCCGGCACTAGAACCTGTTTTCCCAGATGAGGTAACAGCTGTAAGCGCCGCTCGAGAAGAAACTAGAGATTGGCAGGCTTATGATGCCATAACCTGGGGCTTGGGTATCGGTGCGTTAAAGATTGGAGACATGGTCGTAGCAGAAGTTGCACCGACGCTGCGCTGCCCGGAAAATTGTAGCGGTTGCCCCGATGCCATAGAAGCTATTAAGAAAGAGATAGAACTGGGCAAAATCCCTAAGATAGAACAGCGGGCTTCTTTGGAAGAAATGCTTGATCGGATCTCTGAGTTAAAAGAGCTTGGCGTAAAGCATGTTATGAATGTCGGCGGTACCATAGATCATTTACCAGAGTTGAGAGCTCTAATTGAACATGAACTGGCGCAGGGGATGGTAGTTAGTTGGTTTACTGATGGGATACCTCAACAAGATGAAAGGGCACAACCTAGCAGACTTTTTGAAAAAAACATGGAGGCTGGTTGGCTAACAAAGGTCGCTACCCATGTTTCAACTGACTATCCATTTGGTTATGGTAGCGAGGAGCCAGTTGATCTTTTGAGCGATGAGCTGTCATTACCGGCCAAAAAAGGCCGAGTCAGCGGATTTAGGGCCGACCCAGAATATTCCCGGGTATTTAAATCTCAATACGGGACCGCTTTTATGAAGCGTCTTATTGAATCTGGTGCCCGGCGGGCGGTGGCCAATATGACAATTTCTAAGGCAAACTTTGATCAGGTAGAGGCAATCTATGAGCAAGCTGTTCGCTTGCAAGAGTATGCGCAGCAGGTCGGTAGCCCTACAGAAGTATTATTTACATTCAGTCCGTGGGTCTGGCGACCGCATCAAGCGCGCGGTGATGATCTAGCTGAACATTCACCGAAGAACGCTTTAGGCCCAGACGAGATGCCAACGGTTAATGAGGCTTTATCAAAAATTTTGGCCGATACATATAAAAGAGTGGAAGACGGCCGACCACGAATTTTAGCTAATTCCTCAGGCTATGCCAGTCTACATGCCGAGCGAGCGTTTACCGACGATGCTATTTGGCAAACTGTTGAATATCCAGGCGGCCGGCCTCTAATTTTAAATGTTAGCCCAACGGCTGAGTTGATGCTTGATCCAATGTTCAAAGGTCCGGAGCTGCCTTATGTAAACAGTACGTTTGGCTATATGGACCGCACCTACAAACCCGACCAAAATCCTTTTAGCCGTTTTCATCATGGCAATAGATTGTATTTGCCCAACGTTATTGCTTTAGAAAGCCTGGACGATCCCCACGCTCAACCGGTGAGGACTATGGACTACCGATTGGCGCGTATGGTAGTCGAAACCGGAGTAGCAGAGTTTGGTGAAAGTATAAGAAATAAAGGGGATTCCAGATCCGTGCTATTCAATCCCCGTGTGCTAGCAACTGATCCTAGGCACATAAAATATATCGGTGAAAGATTAGCCCACACTGCCCAAACTGAGTGTTCTGGTGACACTGTGATCGGTCTTGCCTCCTTGGGGCTGGGCCTATCTCTATTAGTTAGCGCTGAATCGGAAAGATTCAATAATCTGTACGTTAAACTGACAGCTGAGCCATGGAAAGGCAAAAGACAGATCGAAGGCAACGTTTCTGCCGTTCAGAAAATGGCCGAACTTATTTTAGTCGATGATCTTATGTTTCACGGCCAAACCAAAAAGGAGGCTATCAAGATTATTAAACAACACCGCATGGATGTTAGTGATGTCTTAGTTGTCATCGATCGGCAACTCCAGCGTAAAGATGATGGGCCAAGTCTGCAAGAAATGGGAGTCAACGTTTATTCACT
>DATESY010000002.1:0-11390 GCA_035283865.1 Saccharimonadales bacterium (SeqCode) | reverse complement strand
AGTTTGCCAAAATTGACGGGGTGCCCATAGTTCTAGATGTCCACCAGCCGGACGAAATTGTCGCGGCGGTTGAGGCAATCGCCCCCAGTTTCGGGGCAATTAACTTAGAAGATATTGCTGCGCCGCAGTGCTTTGAGATTGAAGATCGCTTGAAAGCCAAACTGGATATACCGGTTATGCACGACGACCAGCACGGGACGGCGGTAGTGGTCCTAGCCGGCCTTATTAATGCCCTGGCCATTACTAACAAAAAATTGTCTGACTGCCGCATTGTGATTGTGGGGGCCGGCGCGGCCGGCACAGCCATCGCCAAGCTCTTATTGAAATACGCCAAACCTGAAATCATAGTTGTCGATAGCCGGGGAATTATCAGCCGCGGCCGGAAAGATTTATCAGCCGAAAAACAGGATCTGGCCAAGCTGACTAACCCGGCTGATCTAAACGGGTCCTTAAAAAAAGCCGTGGCTGGTGCCGATATATTCATCGGCGTCTCGGCGCCAGGCTTGCTGAGCGGGCAGATGGTCCGGTCCATGAGCCCAAAGCCGATAATCTTCGCTATGGCCAACCCGGTGCCGGAAATTATGCCGGGTGAAGCCCGGGCAGCCGGAGCAGCCGTCATAGCTACCGGCAGGAGTGACTTCCCCAATCAAGTCAACAACGCCCTGGCTTTTCCCGGTATTTTCCGCGGAGCACTCGATAATAAAGTCAGCCAGATCACCGATGAACATAAAATCGCTGCCGCCGAGGCCATCGCTGCTCTTATTAAAAAGCCGGCTCCGGACAATATCATTCCCTCGCTGTTTGACCGCCGGTTAGTACCGGCTATTGCCCGCCTGATAGTGCCATAAGCGGCCAATTCGGCTGCTGTATAATAAATATTCTATGACTTCCAAATACGCGGTTGAGGTGCGTGGGGTGGTTAAGACCTTCGGCAGTATTAAAGCCGTTGATAACCTCAGCTTTGCTATAAAACCAGGTGAGATTTTTGCCTTTTTAGGACCTAACGGGGCTGGCAAAAGTACCACTATCAAAATGCTCACCACCATGCTGCGGCCAACCAGCGGTCAACTGCTGCTTAATGGCCATGACGTCACAAAGGATCAGGCCAGTGCCCGCAAGTCTTTTGGTATCGTCTTCCAGGATCCGGCATTAGAAGAAGAATTAACGGCTTATGAAAACATGCTTTTCCACGCCGTTTTATATGGTGTGTCCAAGAAAGAACAGCCAAAACGGATTGAAGATTTAATGCAGCTAGTTGATCTTTGGGAACGTCGTGACTCACTGGTACGGACCTATTCTGGCGGCATGCGCCGGCGTTTAGAAATCGCTCGTGGGTTGCTGCACCATCCCAAGATTCTATTTTTGGACGAACCGACGCTTGGTCTGGATACCCAGACCCGCAATATCTTGTGGGATTATGTAAAAAAACTCAGCCAAAACGAAGGCATGACCATATTTTTCACGACCCATTATCTTGATGAAGCCGAGCAGGTAGCCCAGCGCATTGCCATTATCGACTATGGCAAAATCGTTGCCGAGGGAACGACCGAACAACTGACCAAGCAAACTAAAACAAAGACACTTGAGCAAGCCTATCTAAAACTGACCGGTGAAGGCATCCGCGACGAGCTCAGCGAAGACTTTAACGGCCTCAATGTTCGCAGCGTGATGCGAACCGGAGGTCAGCGGTGAGTGAGATTTATATACTTTGGTGGCGGCAGATGAAGCGCTATTTGCGTACCAGAAGCCGCATCTTCGGCACTATTGGCCAGCCGGTTTTATTCCTGCTGGCGCTTGGTTACGGCCTGGGCGCTGTCTTTGAACAGGCCGGGCAGGGGGATTACCTGCAGTTTTTAGTACCGGGTATCATTTTGCAGACGTTGTTGTTCTCCGGGGTCTTTTGGGGCATCCAGATACTGTTTGATAAACGCTTCGGTTTTTTAAAGGAAATGCTGGTGGCGCCAGTACCTAGGGTTAAAATTTTGCTGGGCAATGCGCTGGGCGGCACGACCATTTCCATAATCCAGGCCATTATGGTGTTTATCGTGGCCTTTGCTTTTGGTTTTCGGCCCCAGAGCTGGGCGCTGCTGCCACTGGCGTTTTTAATAATTGTCGTGCTGAGCCTGACCTTAACCAGCTTCGGGGCAGGGCTGGCTAGCATGGTCGAGGATTTCCAAGGCTTTCAGGCGATTAATAACTTCCTGATTTTCCCCCTGTTTTTCCTATCCAGCGCGCTTTATCCGCTGACCAACGTACCAAAGGTATTAGAGGTTCTGACTTCAATTAATCCCCTAAGTTACGGCGTTGATGCCCTGCGCTATACGACGATTCAGCAAACGCATTTCGGTTTAGGTAAAGATTTAATAGTGATAGCCGTGGCGCTAGTCGTCTGTGTAGTCTTTGCAGTTAATCGCTTCAACCGCATCCAAGTGTAAATACTTAACAGGTTAAGTATTATAGGGGCGAAAAGAAACCCGAAGTAAGTTGACAACGAGGGTAGATAAGCATAAGCTAATACATAATGAATAAATATAAAGGCCTGTTAATTGCTCTGGTACTACCAATATTCGGGCTGACGATCGGTATACCGGTTTTTGCAGAGAACAGCAGTTCGGATACTGACAGCAGCCAAACCGAAGCCGCAAAAAAAGCCGCCGAGGCCAAACGTGAAGCCACTAAGCAAGCAGCTGAAGCCAAACGTGCAGCCGCTAAGCAGGCAGCTGAGAAAAAACGCGAGGCCGCCAAGAACGAGCGGGAACAAAAGAAAGAAAAGCTTAAAGAAGATAAGCTCAAGATTTGCCAGGGACGCGAAAGCCGCATTAATGATTCAATGAGCCGGGCGGCATCAAGGGGCCAAGAGAAGATAAACTTGTTTACCAAAATAGCCGAACGTACAGAAGCGTTCTATGTCTTAAAGGGCAAGGTCCTTGCCGGCTACGACGATTTAGTGGCTGCCCTTAACAACCAAAAAGCCGCAGCCCAGGCGGCTGTTGATACCGTTAAAGCCGGCAGTGATGACTTTAAATGTGATGGTGACAATCCTAAAGCCGCTGCCAAGCTGTTTAAGATAGACGTGCAGGCTATGAACGATGCACTTAAAGATTACCGGACAGCAGTTAAGAATTTGATTGTCGGAGTTAAATCCGTACAAGCTACGCAAGGGGACAATTAAATGAGACGATTTGGCCAAAGAGGTTTCGCCCTATTTGAGGGATTGGCACTGGCTGGGGTGGTAGCCATAGTGGTCCTGGCTGGCTGGAATATTTACCAACAACAGCAAACAAACGGCTCGACAACTATTAGTAGCGAAAAAACTGTCAAGCTGGTGCCAGAGGCTCCGGCTGTGGCTAGTGTCAGCGATCTTGACAAGGCCGCCCAGGCGCTTGACCAAACCCAAATAGACACCGTTAGCGATACCGCCCAGTTGGATAAGGACTTAGCTAGTTTCTAGCCTCAACTGCTTGTAAAAGCGTACAATTTAGCTATGAAGCGTCTTTGGGTACTTTTTACTTTATTGGCATCTGCGTTACTAACAGCCTTCATCACTGCGCCTAAAACTTCTGCTGGTGTCCAGGATTTTAGTTTCGACAGTTTTAGCGCTAACTATTACCTAACTCGTGATACGCAAAAAACACCGGAATTAAGAGTTGATGAAGTCTTGGTGGCGCGGTTCCCGGACTTTGACCAAAACCACGGCATCCAGCGGGCTATTCCACAGCGTTACCAGGAGCACACACTAAGTCTCAAAATTTCGTCGGTAACAGATGAAAATGGCCAGCCATACAAATACACCACCAGCCACCAAAATGACAATGAGGTACTAAAAATCGGTGAAGCAGATAAATTTGTCCATGGGCAAAAGACTTATAAAATCAGCTACGGGGTGCTCAATGTCATTAATTACCAAGCTGATCGTGATGAATTCTATTGGGATATTAATGGTGACCAGTGGCCGCAGGTTTTCGGTACGGTTACTGCCCGCATCCACATTCCCAATGGCTTGAAGGAGGCTCTGCAAGCTAAGCAGGTTTGTTATGCCGGCGCTTACGGTAGTAATTTTATCAAGTGCGACATCGGTCGTACGCAAAAGGAAGACGGGATAGTGATAACTTCGGCGGCTTCGGCTCTGCCGCCCCACCAGACTCAAACAGTCGTTTTAGCCTTTAATAAAGGCACATTTGCACCCGGCCCCGAAATAGCCCGTGAGCAGTTAATCAAAAAACTTAAAATAGCCGGGGCGATCACTGCTGCCGTCATACCACCACTGCTAGCTTTCGGACAGATGTTCAAACGCTGGCGGCGCTTTGGCGATGACCCCAAGGGGCGGGGTATCATCATCCCGCAGTATGAACCGCCTAAAGGCTTCGATGTCCTAGGCAGTAACTTTTTGCTTAGCCAGGAACTAAGTAGCCAGGCTTTCTCGGCCATGTTGGTAGAACAGGCGGTCCAGGGGAACTTAACTATTTACGAGATTCCTAAAAAGGGATTATTTGGCAAAAAAGATTTTGAGCTAAGACTAGACAAAACCCCCACCACTGTCAGCCCAGATATTTTACAAGGCCTGAAACTGGTATTTGGCGATAGCCTGCCACCGGGCAAAAGAGTGTCTTTAAATGAATTTGCCAAAAGCCAAAGTCTGCGACGCAGCTTGTCTGAGGGCATGGTAGAGATGGAAAAGGGGCTTTCGGCCCGGCTGGCCCAGCAGGGCTACTTCATAAAAGATCCGGCTAAAGTTAAAAATGGTTACTTGGCTTGGTCGGCTTTGCCGTTTTTTAGCGGCATCGGCCTGTTTTGGGCCGGGCTAGCTATGAGTTTGTTGCCTTTATCGGGACTTGGCGGCGGCCTGATGGCCGCTGCCGTGGCAATGTTTGTTTTTGCCTTTATTATGCCGGCTCGTACCCAGACGGGGGTCCAAATTCACGATGATCTTTTGGGGCTGAAAGACTACATTAAAATGGCTGAGGCCGACCGGCTGAAATATTTGCAGAGTCCGGATGGTGCCGAGAAAATTGCCGATCCGGACGCCTTCAGTCCTAAAACACCCGCCGCCAAGGTAAAACTGTTTGAAAAGCTACTGCCATATGCCATGTTGTTCGGCTTAGAAAAAGACTGGGCCAAGCAGTTCAAAGACCTTTACGCTCAGCCGCCAGATTGGTACCACGGTAACGTGGCAGCCTTTAACATCGGTTATCTTAGCGGCTCACTTGGCGATTTTAGTCAATCTAGCGGTCAAGTCTTTAGCTCACCATCGAGTTCCAGCGGTAGTGGGTTCTCCGGCGGTGCTGGAGGTGGCGGCGGCGGCGGTGGTGGCGGTGGCTGGTGAAGCCTTTTGCTTGCCAGGTTCTGCCAAGTGCTGGTAATTTTTATTAAATTATGTTAGAATAGGGGAAACTTATGGATAAACCAAAAACCCAATCAAAAAGTCAGGGCAACTATGCCTTTATAGACGGCCAAAACCTTAACATGGGCATTAAAAAACTGGGCTGGAACCTGGACTTTCGCAAGTTCCACTACCACTTGCAGCGTAAATATGGCGTCACCAAAGCCTATTTTTTCCTGGGCATGGTCGAAGATCAGGCTGATCTGTATGCCAATTTGCAGTCCATGGGCTATAACCTTATCTTAAAACCGCTAGTTGAGCATAAAGAAGGCACGGTAAAGGGTAACATTGACGCTGATTTGGTGCTACATACCATGATTGAATATAACAACTACGACAAAGCTGTCATTGTATCTGGGGACGGTGACTTCTATGGCCTTTATGAATACCTGCTTAATAAGAATAAACTTGGGCGAATAATCGCTCCCAATCGCTACTATTCAAGTTTGCTAAATAGTTTTTTGCCTTATATCGACCGACTGGATGGTTTACGACGGCACTTGGCTTATAAAAAAGGGCCACGACCGGCAGATAGTAAAAAACCTTAGTCAGTGGCCGGCACAAAGACGTGTTTTATTGCATTAACACAACCGATATGATATAATACTTTAGTTCATTTGATATTGACTTTATGGATTGATGTAAGATCAGATGTGGAATTCCTATGAATGAAATAGACTTTAGAACAAATGAAGAATTACTGCTCAATGAGCTTTCTTCTTGCATAACTGTAGAGAAGGAGGTGTCTGAGTATATTCCGGCTTTTAACCTTGATGCTAATGAAATCGTTGGCTTATTAGAATATTATGATGTACCGGCGGACAAAGTTAATGATTTGTGGATACATTTTAGCACTCGAGATGTAGGTGAAGAATTTGGCCGTGATAAGCCAGTTAGAGGGCTTTTCATACCTTATGCTTCAACCGATAAAAATACTTTAGGAAAGTTAATCCCGGGAATTGATGAGGAATCGCTTAACAATAAATGTTTTATATTGATCGATGTGCCAAATTGCTTGGCGCATCAAGTTACATTACCGGCTGGTCACCCGTCTGCGATTGCCGATACAATCACTCATGAAGTAATGCATTATATTGATTACTATAAAACTAAAGCTGAAATGGCTAAAAAGAAAGTCAGAGTAGCGGACAGGATATCATTTTTATCACTACCGACAACAGCTGCATTTTTGGTGTCAGGCATATTAGATCGTGACCACAGCGAACTTTATACGATTAGCAGTTCTGCGAGTTTGGCTTTAGGCGCACTGGCTCTTAGTTACAGTGCTATAAAAGGTCTTAGGATTGATTCGGCAATGAGACAATTTGAGCCATCAGTGCTACGCAAAACAGCCCACCACATGGAAAACGGGCTTGTAGGTAGCCGCGCGGTTTTGTAGGAACCTAGTGTCTAGGGGCGCAAACGGGGCAAGTTTCCTCTGTATCAAAAGTGGCCCTTAATCTCTTACCGGCCTTCCACCATGGTTCGTAATCATGGTAGCCGGCAAAATCAGCCAGATTGCGCAGCAGCCAGCCAAACCAACCATAGATTTGGCTGTTGCCCCAAAGTACGGCTGCCCAATGCGGTCCAACTGGTGTTATATATATCGGCTTCTTGGGCTTATAATTTTGCAGCTGCTTATTAACAGCTTGTCTTTTTAAGTTCTGGGCCACAAACTTGCCGTCATAAAGGGCGGTTTGGGCCATACCTGTATAAGGGGTAGCGGCATTGTCGCCAATTACATAAACATTAGGCTCGGTCTGAAGATAGATGTCAATCACAGCCTTACCATCTTCGCTTAGCGGGAAGTTATTATCTTTCAAGAATGGATGGTTGGTGACACCAGCTGTCCAGACAACGCTATGGCTTTTTATGAAATGGCCGGTGACTTTTAGCTCATCGACTGTTTCGGCTAGGACCTTTTCATTTAGATGAAGTGAAACACCAAGACTGCGCAGCCGCTTGGCAATAGCTCGTGAGTATCGGGCTGGCATTCGGGGCACCAGCCGCGCTTGCGCTTCAACAAGATCGACGTGGATCGGGCGCACATCCAGGTTATGGCGGTGCATAATATGCCTGATGTAGCCGGGCAGGGCACCAGCTAGCTCAACGCCGGTTGGACCGCCGCCAATGACCACGTAATTAATGTCCGGCTTTTGATCCTTGATTAGCACCTTATGCAGATGGTCGCGGAAGCGGCGTGATTCTTCCTGGGTCTTAATCCCGTAAGCGTATTCGCTAAGACCCTTAATGCCGAAGAAGTTGGTGACCACACCAAGAGCTACGATCAGGATGTCATAGCTGTAAGTTTTGCCGGACTGCGTGCCAACTTTTTTAGTCTGACGATCAAGCGAGAAGGCACTGTCTTTAACCAGTTGTAGGTCTTTACCAGCGAAGATTTCGTTTAATGGTATTTGTGAAGCCATTTGTTTACCGCCGGTGGCCGTGCGGTAGAGCATCGGGTAGTAGCGGAAATTGTCTTGGTCAGATAAAAGCGTTACAGCAAAAGCAGGATGATCGATGAGTTCTAAGGCGACTTTAATGCCGCCAAAGCCGCCGCCTAGTATTAGAACTTTTCTTCGCTGCTCCATCTTCATTTTAGTTTAGCTTAAAAGGGATGGATGCACTACCCGTCTCTACCCTTTTATAAATGCTTAACTTGTTAAGTATTTTAGTAAATATTTCAGGACTAGCTTCAGGGGTTTTAAACACTTCCCAGCAGGTGGCGGGGCTATCGGCCCGGCAATCCTTTCGACAGTCGCCTTCTCAACTATTAGAACTGATCTGGCCGCTCAGAAATCTTACGCCGCCGGCTAAGTTCATGGCTATCGCAGCGGGCTGTATGTCGGCATCTTTTTGGCCCTGGTGGCTGTAGTCGTTACCAGCTTTGTGATCAAGAATCAGAAGGTTGATGCTAAAGAAGCTATGATGAGCGGCTAGTAACCTATTTTCGGCAGTTTTCACACAGTCCGTAAATTTCTAGCTGGTGGCCGCGGGGAGCAAAGCCGTCTTTGCTGACCAGGGAGTCAATCATAGTCTCCAGCATCGAGCTGGGTTCCAGGTTGTAGGTTTTATGGCAATTGGTACAGTAAAAATGGTGGTGGTGACCGACAAACATATCTGACAGTTCGATCTTATATTTCCAGCCGATGTTTAGTCGGTGGACAATGCCCAGTTCCTCAAATAGCTCAATAGTGCGGTAAATGGTGGCTCGGTCGACGCGACCAGCTGCCCGATGAACTAGGACCTGCATGGTTTGCGGTTCTTGATTAAGTAGTAAATCAAAAACTAGTTTCCTGGGTTTAGTGAGGCTAGAACCGTTTTTCTTTAGCAAAGCCGCTAGGTCTTTATAGTGATCCATAGCAAAATTATATTAAATTGCGACAAATTTGCAAATACCTGTGAGGCTTTTTAAAATGAGGCTATGCTAGTTTTTCTACTATCTGTGACCGCTGCTCTAGCTGCCCTTTTGGGCGGCTTTATTGCCATTAAAAGCCGGCGAAAAATTAATTTAGCACTGGGCTTCACAGCCGGTATCATTTTGGGTCTGGTAGCTTTTGATCTGCTACCTGAGATTTTTGAAATTAGCCAAAGCCAGGGGCTAGATATTATGTGGCCGATGATAACCCTTGTCACCGGCTTCTTACTTTTCCATATAGTTGAGAAATTGATTCTGCTGCATCACGGTAATGAGTCCAAGTATGGTCCGCATACGCATCCTTATGTTGGTATTGCCGGCGCAGCCGCCTTAATTGGACACAGCTTTTTAGACGGCGTCAGTATCGGCATTGGCTTCCAGGTTAGTACCGCTGTTGGTCTAGCGGTAGCCATTGCTGTGATTGGGCACCGCTTTGCTGATGGTTTTAATACCACTAATATGATGCTGTTCCATCAGAACAAGCCCAGTAGAGCTAAAAAGATACTGTTAATCGCTGCGCTCATGCCGATTTTAGGCGGACTAGCCACGCTGCTATTTACTTTATCTGAAAGTGTCTTAGCCATTTATCTCGGGTTCTTCGCTGGTTTTTTGCTCTACATAGGCGCCAGCGATATTTTGCCACAAGCCCACAGTAAGAGTAGCTCACGCTGGACTATTGGCCTGACTGTTTTGGGCACTGTCTTTATGTTCGCTGTTACTCGTCTAGCCTAAGTTATAATTAAGGCATGTTCGTGGCAGTTATTATCTTAGGAATTCTATGCTTACTCTTGCTGGCCCTGCTAGCCTGGAAATATTTACGTCCAGCGGCAACCATGCCCGATGCTTCACTTATGCTTAAAGCCGACCTAACTCAGTTGACGGAGTCGGTTGGACAGCTAAAGGATGGGTTACAAAAACAGCTGACTGAACAGCTCGGTGCCAGCAACAAACAGATGGCTGCCCAATACGCCGAGAGTGCTAAGATTATCCGCGACGTCACCCAACGGCTGACCGAACTGGATAAAACCAATAAAAACGTTGGTGATATCGCCTCTGAGCTTAAAACTCTGCAAAACGTCTTACAAAACCCTAAGCAGCGAGGAGTTGTCGGTGAATATTACCTCGAACAGATCTTAAAAAACATGCTACCTCCCGACAGCTTCCAGCTGCAATATAAGTTAGATGAAGGGACAACTGTTGATGCGGTGGTGATACTGGACAAGATGTTACTGCCAATTGACAGCAAATTCTCGCTGGAGAACTATAACCGCCTGGTGGAAGCCAAAGCCGAGGACCGGCCGCCACTGGAGAAATTATTCAAGGAAGATTTAAAAAAACGAATTGATGAAACGGCCAAGTATATTAAGCCCAATAAAGGTACGCTGGACCAAGCCCTGATGTTCATTCCCAGCGAAGCCATTTATTACGACCTGCTGGCTAACAAGGTGGGGTTAACAGGGGTTAGTGGCCGTAATCTCATACAATATGCGGCAGCCGATAAGAAAGTCACCATTGTCGGTCCCAGTACGCTATCGGCCATGCTACAGATAATTGTCCAGGGTCTTCGCTCGATAGAAATCCATAAGGACACCGAGAAAATTAGAAAAAATATCGAGCAGTTGAGCAAACACCTAGTTGCCCATAACGGTTATATGCATAAACTAGGCAATTCTCTAGGCACGACAGTCGGGCATTTTAATACGACCTATAAAGAACTGGGCAAGATTGATAAAGACGTTATTAAGATTGCTGAAACTAGTCCTAGTGTCGAGCCGGTGCTCCTAGACCGCCCTAGCCTAGACGAAGACTAATAAATCAAGAACCTTTTAACAGGTCAATACTCAGGGCTGCCGTCCAGCTAAAGTTGGGCGCCCCGGCCGGCTGGCCATTGATCGGGCTGAAGTATTCATTCAGGCCATTGTTAGCCACCAGCTCTAAGCTCTTTTGTCGCAGCTGTGCTGCTTTATCATGGTAGCCATAATTTTCTAACCCTTTAATTATTAACCAGTTGGTATTTATCCAGGTTGGTCCCTGCCAGTATTTGAGCGGATCAAAGTAAGCTGAACTAAACGGTACGCTGGGTACCGGCCAATTAGCCTTGAACCATTTGCGGCTGGACATTAGCTCTACCAGCCGGGCAGCTTTTTCTTTAGAAATCGTCCCGGCATAAAGCGGTAGCAGGGAAGCTATAGTCGGTTCTTCTATTAACTTATGGCTAATGAAGCTGCGGCTGTAGTAAATGCCACCGGTTTCGTCCCACAACTGCTCCAGCGCAGCTTCGCTGCAACCCATAGCTGACGCCAGTTCCTGCGGCAAGCGGCGACCAATAGTTTCGGCCATCCTGCCCAGCAAGCTATTGGCTCTTACTAATATGCAATTAAAAGCCAGATCCTCAACCGCAAAAAGTGAATGACTTAAAATAGCTTCGGAATTGTAGGCTTTATGGCGCAGGCGCCGCAGCGCCGCCCAGTAAGCCATGGCTTCGATGTTGCTGGTGCGCTGGCCGGGTGGTATGTGCCGGGTATCGCGTCTGACTAAATTAACGACGCCGTCTAGGCGCAGCTGCTCCACCAGTCTTACCCACCAGGGCAT
>DATESY010000001.1:0-3126 GCA_035283865.1 Saccharimonadales bacterium (SeqCode) | reverse complement strand
GTTTTACAGCCACCAGAGGTACAGACAATCACATCATTGATCTTTAGTCCGGTATTGTTCAATGATGTCTGTCCGTTAGAAGCCAGCAGTGTGCCATTAGACTGCACATCGCCAGTCACCTGTAAAACAGATGTTCCAGGACCGGCAATTATTTGCCCGACGGTAAAGGTTTTGCCTTTAGCTACCACTGTATCTAAGTTAAGGCTTAAGATGCCATCTTCTTCAGTTAAGGACTCATCGGTCAAAGTAGAGGCAACCGGTGTCGATTTAGACGGTTGATTAAATAATTTAGAAGTGGCAAAGACGCCGCTGATTATCACCACCAGCATCAAGGCTGCCAGGGCGGCGCTAAACGGCGCCCGCCGCACTAGCGGCAGCAGCCTGTTTCTCAGATCAAAGCTTGGTGGAGCGGGGAAATTAAAGGTTGGGGGGCTAGCCGGTGGGCTAATACTTGGTATAGCTGGCGTAGACACTACAGGCGAAGCTGTGGCCAGGGCTGAGATAGATGGAGCCGGAGCCGCAGATTGGCCGGCTTTAGTTTCCAGGCTTAAAATAGTTGGCTCCCCTGCTGGGACTGGCGATGGCCCTACTGTGCGGGCCAGTTGTTCGTTGGTCGGTATTGAGAGTTCTGATATGACTGCCGGCTTAGGTGCCTGTGCCCAAACAGGCTGGGTCAGCGGTTGAGCGGCCACTGGTACCGGATCCGGTCTCGTAACAAGACCAGAGCCGGCTAAGGGCATGGACGAGGGGGTCACTACCGGACCAGAGGCAAAACTAGCGGCACTAGCCAGATCGAGGTAATCCGGTTCCCACCTGGAGTCCTGCAAACTGGTGGTATCTGTTTCTGGCTCTATCTCAGCTTCAGCCAAAGCCAGCGACGGTGTCAGCTTGACAGGGATAATCTCGCCCTTTAAGGTGTCAATCGCCTGGGCTATATCCTGTTTAATAACCCCTGCTTCACTGAGAATGGCGTCTTTAGCCCGCTGCAATCTCTTACGGCAAGCCACCGAACAGGTCTTGGCGTCCCTTCGGCCGTCAAATTTGGTGTTACAACTTTGGCAGTTTTTTATCACTTTTGGTGTTGGTCTTTGAGAACTATTTTTGTTCTATTTAATTTGTGTTTCTCTAAGACTAGTCACAATTATCAAGCATAAGCGTGACGGCGTCAAGGATAAAAAGCGTGATTTTTACTCTGTTAGTCGAACAAACTTTTTGTACCCTATTTTATGTCTAAAATCATAGTTAATAACACAACATTTACTATATGGAAGCTTGTTATATGTAATCAATTGTGCTTTAAGATGAAATATGTGTGACTGTGGATAAGTTTTCCTCTTTGTTGTATCTCTGACATCTCTAACAGTGGTAAGCACCATGGTTATGAAAGTCAACCTACTCCTCTAAATGCTAATAATCCTACGAAGTTTCAGTTAGGTAGAATGGTGGAGCATGTCGGATTCGAACCGACGACCCCCTCCTTGCAAAGGAGGTGCTCTAGCCAACTGAGCTAATGCCCCTTGGTGCGACTCTATGAAGTCGCTCGAACTCATTTTACCCTAAACTTCTGATTTTCCGATCTCAGCCCCTCCCCCTGGCCGCTCTAAAAACCCAACGCGGAAACGGCGGAGCCTCGCTACTCGCTCGCTCGGAAAATACAAGACCAGGTAAAATCCGGTGCTAGATGGCTAGTTTTTTGGGGTTGGCTTGGTCCCAGGTCTCAATAATCTCTTTTTTTCGCAGCAAGATGGTTGTGTCGCAAGTTATGCTAAGACCAGCATTTACCATATCCTCAAAACCAATATAGACAACTTTAACACCCCGTCTTTTGAGTTCTTTAACGGCAGGCTGCATATCGGAGTCAGAACTTAGAAGTAGGGCAGTATCTAACAGCCCATCACAAGCCATTGACAGCATGTCAATGGCTATTTGGACATCTGTGCCTTTTTCCTTAAAAATTCCTCTGGTAACCTTGCCGTTCTTATCTCTGACTAGCTCCTGAAGTCGTACATGGCCGGAAACGATAAACTCTACATCTTGATTTATAAGCGCTCTTTTTAGCCTTCGTTGCGATTCGGCAATGAGACTGGACTTATCTAGTAGCTCAGGATGTTCGTTATATACATGAATCTTGGCGGCATAGAATTTAGTTGTAGCTACAGAATAATCACTCAGGGCAGATTTGATAATACTGCCAATAGAAATGTTTCTGATGTCTGACTTATGCTGAATCTTTTTACCGGCTTTAAGAAATCTGGCTATAGAGAATAGAAAGTTTTCTCCGTCTATAAACAACACTGTCTTTTTAGTTGCCATCAAAAGCCATTATAAAGTAAAACCTCGCCGAGCAAAGAAGCGAGGGCGAGGTGTTAGTAACTACATTGTAAACCAGTGTTTAATATATTTCAAGCATGTGTAGTGGTTCACTACATGGGCGCCACTTCTGCTGCTAGTTTGGCTCGGTATTCGTTAGGTGTCAAGTAGCCTAAAGCTTGGTGGGCTTGGCAGGACTCGAACCTGCGACCTCGTCATTATCAGTGACGCGCTCTAACCAGCTGAGCTACAAGCCCATAAAACAGATTGTATTGTACCAAATAATAGTCTAATCGCTAAGGAGTCAACCCCGTAAATTTACCAGAACTCCTCTATTTGTCACCATAAAGGTAGTCGTCAATCCGACGAGACAGATCGCTAGAGCCTCTGATGTTTAGTTCTTCAGCCAACTCAGCCAGATTTTTATCTTTCTTAGGTTGCAGCTTGGAGTCTGGGAAGCTCTGTTCCAGCTGTTCACGAATTAACTGGGCGGCTGGCTGCCCCTTAGCCCGGGCCTGCAGCTTAATCTGGGCGTATAGCGGTTCTGGTAGGTATATTTGAGTCCGTATCATATGTATACAGCCTATGATGTATGGCGCCATACATCAAGACTATATTTTTTTATTGACATCTTCATACAATTTTCATACAATTTTTCATATGGCAGTAAAAACTTTTAATATATCATTCCCCGAAGAACTAGCTGATGCTATTGACAAAAAGGCCAAGGCTCAATTTGGCAGTCGCAGTGATTTTTTGCGCACTGCAGCCTTGAGATACCTGCGCGACGAGGAAAAGATAGAGCAATTTAAGAAA